>JAGRLQ010000265.1 GCA_020441735.1 Nitratireductor sp. | reverse complement strand
CCGTCTGCGGCAGCCTGCGCGAAGCGCTGGAAAGCCTTGCCAAGGACCACAAGTTCCTGCTCGAAGGCGGCGTCTTCGACAAGGACCAGATCGATGCCTACATCGAACTGAAGATGGAAGATGTCGAGCGTTTCGAAATGACGCCGCATCCGGTCGAATTCGACATGTACTATTCGGTGTAACCCTCTCTGGCAGCGCCGGCTCACGGGTCGGCGCTGTTGCGGTAACACCGGTAATGAAGCCCGGATTGCGCAAGCAGTCCGGGCTTTTTGTCAGGAATTCAGCGCTTCCAGCACCCGCGGCAGTGCTTCGGCGAACAGGTCCAGGTCTTGCGGCAATCCAACGCCAACCCGGATGCAGCGGTTGCCGGGGGCAGCAAACGGCATGCGCACGAAGATGCCGCGCGAAACCAATCCGTCGAGAACAGCTTTGGCAAAGGCCGCATCCCGCCCGCAATCGACCGCCACGAAGTTGGTTGCCGAAGGGATGGCGGAAAGTCCGTTCTCCCGGGCGATTTGGTAGATGCGCTCACGGCCTTCCGCCACACGGGCCTGCACGCTCTCGAGCCATGCCGTATCGCTGATCGCCGCCAGCGCACCCGCCTGAGCGACCCGGTTGACCCCGAAATGATTGCGCACCTTGTTGAAGGCGGCGATCACACCCGCTTCACCAATGGCATAGCCGATCCTCGCGCCCGCCATGCCATGCGCCTTCGAGAAGGTGCGGAACCGGATGACACCGGGATTGGAGACATCGATGGGCGGCGCGGCACCTTCCGGTGCAAATTCGATATAAGCCTCGTCGAGAAACAGCGTCGCATTCTGCGGCATTGCAGCGATCATCGCCTCGATTTCCGCACCTTCCCACCAGGTTCCCATCGGATTGTCGGGATTGGAGAGATAGACGATGCTTGCCCCCTGCTCCCGCGCCGCGGATACGAGACCCATGGCGTCCTCTCGGTCTTCCCTGAACGGCACCTTGATCAGATCGCCACCAAAGCCCGCCACGTGGTAGTTGAAGGTCGGATAAGCGCCATCAGAGGTAACGACCTTTACGCCCGGTTCCACGAATAGCCGGGTGGCAACGCCGAGCAAACCGTCGATCCCCTCACCCACCATGATGTTTTCGGGCGCAACACCAAGATTGCCGGCAATTGCCCGGCGCAGATCATGGTTTTCCGAATCGCCGTACTTCCAGACGTCTTCTGCCGCTTCCCGCATCGCTTCCAGCGCCCTGGGTGAAGGGCCGAAAACGCTCTCATTGGCGCCGATACGGGCGAGAAATACTGCGCCACGGCTGCGCTCCGCCGCTTCCGGCCCGACGAAGGGAACGGTGGACGGCAGACTTTCAATATGACGGGTAAATGGTGCTGGCATCTTTTCTATCCGGACAATACTCTGCAGCCCTGCTTATGCTGAAACCATGCCCACTTGAAAAGTCCTCTTGAACCGCCATGCGCCGCATCTACGAACCCGCCGCCTACAATGTCGATGTCAATTCCTACTGGCAGACCACCACCAGTCCGCCACGCTGGCCGCAACTGAAGGAAGACCGCAGCGCTGAAACCGTCATCATCGGCAGCGGTTATACCGGCCTCAACTGCGCCCTTGAACTGGCTGAACGCGGTCACGACCCGCAATCAATCGTCATCCTCGAAGCCAATCAGCCCGGCTGGGGCGCTTCCGGGCGCAATGGCGGTTTCTGCTGCATCGGCGGCACCAAACTGCCGGTTGAAAAACAGCTTGTGCGCTTCGGCGAAGCCGAAACCGTCCGTTATTTCAAGGAGCAATGCGCTTCCATTGAATCGGTTCGTGAAAACCTGAAGCGCTATGGCATCGATGTCGACACGCATTCGCAGGGTGAAACGCAGCTCGCCCACCGCGAAGAGGACGTGGCAGGACTAAGCGCCGAAAAAGAACAGATGAAATCACTGTTCAATGTCGATTGCGAGCTGATCGAAAAGCCTGCCCTTTCCGGCGAAGGGCTTGCCAGCCCCGAATTCCACGGCGCGTTGAACATGCGGCTTGGCTTTGCGCTCAACCCGATGAAATATCTTGCCGGCCTTGCCCAATCAGCAGATGGCGCTGGGATTGCCGGTTATGGCGATAGCCCGGCAATGGCGATTGAACGTGATGGAAGCTACTGGAAGGTTTCAACGCCCGGCGGTGCCGTCGCTGCCCAAAACCTCGTCATCGCCACCAACGGCTATTCCTCGGAAGACCTGCCGCGCTGGCTTTCCGGCAGATTGTTACCAGTCCTCTCGAACATCCTGCTTACCCGTCCGCTGACTGCCGAAGAGGTCGCAGCTCAGGGCTGGACGTCGAACCAGATGTGCCACGACACCCGCAACCTGCTGCACTATTTCCGTCTGATGCCGGCAGCAAACGGCGAGAGCGGCCCGCGCATGCTTTTCGGCATGCGGGGCGGCACCACTGCCAACGAGGCCACCATGGCAGCCATGCGCCAGCGCATCCGTGCTGATTTCGAGCGGTTTTTTCCCGCCTGGCGGCAGGTGGAAACACCTTTTTTCTGGGCGGGACTGGTCTGCCTCAACCGTAATCTCGTCAGCCATACCGGCCCGATACCCGGAATGACGAATGCCTGGGCTTCACTTGCCTATCACGGCAGCGGCGTTGCGATGGGAAGCCACTGTGGCAGGCTTCTGGGAAAGATGATCGATGGCGCGCTGACGCCCGATGCCATTCCCGCCATCATGCGCCAACCGCCGCGCCGCTTCCCCTTCCCCGCACTCCGGCGAAGCTATCTTGCCGCCGCGTACCGCTGGCATGAATGGCGGGAGCACTAGTTCGTTTCACCCTCAGGTGGAAACGGCATCTCTCGCCAAGCAATGGGATTTATTCACGCATTTCGATTTTTCCGACTCCGCCAAATTCGAAATTGCTCTGACGCCAGATCATGTCGCAATTGTCCGGTGACACCTGCCGTCCATGCGTTATGCTCGCGACCTCGCCTTAAACCAATGGAATGAAACATGCCCGCCATCGACCTGCCCTTTTCAAAGCCCGAATATGACCGCCGACTTGCCCTGGTGCGCGGCGAGATGGAAAGGCGGGGCATCGATTGCCTGTTCTGCGAGGACCCCGCCAACATGGCCTGGTTGACCGGCTATGACGGCTGGTCCTT
>JAGRLQ010000264.1 GCA_020441735.1 Nitratireductor sp. | reverse complement strand
GTGAAGCTCGGCTTCATGGGTTTCTTCTCCGTCGCGGTCTGTCATGCGCTGAAGGAAATTCCTGCCGTCAACGCCGAGATCGACGGCGAGGACATCATCTACAAGAATTTCTGCCACATCGGCGTTGCCGTCGGCACTGAAAAGGGCCTCGTGGTTCCGGTGGTGCGCGATGCCGACCAGATGGGTATCGCGGAGATCGAGAAGGAAATCGGCCGGCTCGGCAAGGCAGCCCGTGACGGCCAGCTTTCCATGGCCGACATGCAGGGTGGCACCTTCACCATTTCCAATGGCGGCGTCTACGGTTCGCTGATGTCGACNNNTCCTCAATGCGCCGCAATCGGGCATCCTCGGCATGCACAAGATTCAGGAGCGGCCAATGGTGGTTGGCGGCGAGATCAAGGTCCGGCCGATGATGTATCTGGCGCTTTCCTACGATCACCGTATCGTCGACGGCAAGGAAGCAGTGACTTTCCTGGTCCGCATCAAGGAAAGCCTGGAGGATCCTGAACGTCTCGTGCTGGACCTGTAAGGCGCCTTCGGTACGGCTACAAATTTCCTAGGAGGGAAGCAACATGACCATCGAACTGAAAATGCTGCTTTATTCGACCATTCTGCTGCTGGTGCTGCTGGTCTTTCAGGTGTTGGCGGAAATCATCCAGAACGGCATCGGTTACGCGCTGAGCGCGCGCGACGATGATCCCGAAGTGGGCGGCTATGCCGGTCGTTTCGAACGCGCCTTCTACAACATGCTTGAGACCTTTCCGGCATTTGCCGCGCTGGTGCTGATGGTCGAGGCAACGGAAAGCTGGACCTCGCTGACGGCAATGGGCGCGCAGCTCTATTTCTGGGGCCGAGTGTTTTATGTGCCCGCCTATGTGACCGGCATTCCGCTGGTACGCACCTTGATCTGGGCCGTCGCCCTGGTTGGCATGTGCCTGATCGCCTGGGCACTGATTGGCGTTGCCACAGGGGCTACAACCGGGGCAGCAGCCTAGAAACATGAGCGGTGTCATCGTCATTACCGGCGGCAGCCGCGGCATTGGCGCTGCCTGCGCAAAGCTTGCGGCAAAAGCAGGCTATGACGTCTGCCTGAACTATGTTTCCAACAGGAGGGCCGCTGATGCGGTCGTCTCGGAAATCGAGGCTGCGGGCGGCACCGCCCGGGCCGTGGCTGGCGATGTGGGCAGCAATGACGATGTCATCGCCCTATTCAAGGCGGCCGATGAGATGGGGCAGCTCAAGGGCCTGATCAACAATGCCGGGGTGCTGGACGTTCGTGCCCGTATTGATGAAATGACACCGGAGCGGCTGGAGCGCATCATGCGGACCAACATTCTGGGTTCCTTCTTCTGCGCACGGGAAGCGGTCAATCGCATGTCGACCAAAAAGGGCGGCACCGGCGGGGCGATCGTCAACCTTTCCTCCATCGCGGCCCTGTTGGGCGCGCCCAACCAGTATGCGGATTATGCGGCTTCCAAGGGTGCCATCGACACCTTCACCAAGGGTCTGGCGCTGGAGGTCGCCGAGGAGGGCATCCGCGTCAATGGCGTGCGGCCCGGCATCATCGATACCGAGATTCATGCGTCGGGTGGCGATCCGGACCGGGCGCGAAAGCTGCGTGACATCATTCCGATGAAGCGTGAAGGCAGTGCGGAAGAAGTTGCCGAGGCCATCCTTTGGCTGATGATCGACAAGGCTTCCTACGTCACGGGTGCAACACTGGATGTAAGCGGCGGGCGGTAGCGCCGCAAAAAAAAACGAAAGAGACGGAAAACCATCATGGCAGATCAGTACGACGTCATCGTCATCGGCTCCGGCCCCGGCGGCTATGTATGCGCCATCAAGGCAGCACAGCTCGGGCTCAAGACCGCGATCGTGGAAAAGATGAAGACGCTTGGCGGCACCTGTCTCAACATCGGCTGCATACCGTCCAAGGCGCTGCTGCATGCCTCTGAGATGTTCCATGAGGCGGAGCACGGGCTTGAAAAGCTTGGCGTGAAGACCGGCAAGCCGAAGCTCGATCTCAAAGCGATGATGGCGCACAAGGAAGCGACCATCAAAGCCAATGTGGACGGCGTTTCCTTCCTGATGAAGAAGAACAAGGTCGATGTTCATAGCGGTACCGGCTCGATCCCTGCAAAGGGCAAGGTCGCCGTGACCGACG
Organism: Nitratireductor sp.; assembly: GCA_020441735.1. Classification (GTDB taxonomy): domain Bacteria; phylum Pseudomonadota; class Alphaproteobacteria; order Rhizobiales; family Rhizobiaceae; genus Salaquimonas. The sequence continues at coordinate 3,900 of JAGRLQ010000264.1, read as the reverse complement.
ACAAGGGCAAGGAGACCGTTCTCGAAACAAAGAACATCGTTATTGCCACCGGTTCGGATGTTGCCGGGATTCCCGGTGTTGATCTTCAGTTCGATGAGAAGGTGATCGTTTCCTCGACCGGCGCGCTGGAACTTTCCGCCGTGCCGAAGCACATGGTGGTTGTCGGCGGCGGGGTGATCGGGCTTGAACTCGGCTCTGTCTGGGCGCGGCTCGGCGCCAAGGTTACCGTGATCGAGTTCCTCGACAAGATTCTGGGCGCCATGGATGGCGATTTGTCGAAGAACTGCCAGCGCGTGCTGGCAAAGCAGGGTCTCGACTTCAAGCTCTCCAGCAAGGTGACGGAGGTCAAGAAATCCGGCAAGGGTGCCAGTGTAACCTTCGAACCGGTCAAGGGTGGAGACGCGGAAACCGTTTCCGCCGATGTGGTGCTCGTTTCGACCGGCCGCCGGCCTTACACGGAAGGGTTGGGGCTTGAAGCGCTCGGTGTTGAAATGGAGCGCGGCATGATCAAGACCGACGCCCATTGGCGCACCAATGTTGAAGGCATCTACGCCATTGGCGACGTGACGCCTGGCCCGATGCTCGCCCACAAGGCGGAAGATGAGGGCGTTGCCGTTGCCGAGACGATTGCCGGCAAGCACGGCCATGTGAACTACAATGTCATTCCGGGCGTCGTTTACACCCAGCCGGAAGTGGCTTCCGTCGGCGCCACCGAAGAGGAACTGAAATCAGCCGGTGTCAAATATGTCTCCGGCAAGTTCCCCTTCACTGCCAATGGCCGCGCACGGGCGATGAACCACACCGACGGGTTCGTGAAGTTTCTCGCCGACGCGGAAACCGACCGGGTGCTTGGTGTACACATTCTGGGCTTTGGCGCCGGTGAGATGATCCATGAAGCAGCGGTGCTGATGGAGTTCGGGGGCTCGTCGGAGGATCTGGGCCGCACCTGTCATGCGCATCCGACCATGAGCGAGGCGGTGCGCGAGGCAGCGCTCGCCACCTTCGCCAAGCCAATCCACATGTAGTCTTCCTGCCGCGTGCGACACATGCAAGGCGTTTGCGAGGTTCCTGCTCCCCTGCCGCATGACGCCTTGCCCGGCGCCGACTGGGCCGATGCCTGGCAGGCGGAGGTGAAGCAATCTTTTACATCTGCTCGCGAAGCGGCGGAAGCGATCATCGAAAACTTTCCGGCATGGACCGGTGCGATGATGGCGCTACGCCAAATTCTCGTGGCGCCGTTCGGGCTCAAGGGCAGGCCGGGAAGCGGCGATCGCATCGGCATTTTCCCGGTCGTCTCGGAAAGCCGGCAGCAGCTTGTCGCCGGTTTCAATGACCGGCATCTCGATTTCAGAATCGTGGTGGACCTCGAAGAGCAAGCGGGCAAGCCCGAGCAGGCCGTCACCCTGACAACCGTCATCAAGCGGCACAATCTGCTGGGGCGCATCTATCTTGTGGCGGTCATGCCGTTCCATCGGGCGATCATTTCAACCGCGCTCAGGCGCATTCGTGAAGGCAGGGGTTGAAGCCGAATCCCGACCGTGAAGACAAAAAGCCCGGACGTTCAGTCCGGGCTTTTTAAGTCTGGAGGTCAGACGGACAGACTTAGCTGACCGGCCTGTCGATAAACCTGACCAGCCACCCGTCGGTGAGGCTGGCTGTCTGGATATCTTTTTCTGCTTGTTTGGGTTTCGCAGGGCTCATCGCAAGGTGCTTTGCGGGAGTGCCTTCAGAAACATGTGCCATGCCGAAGGAGCATCCGGCGGCTGCGGGCGCAACCGTGAAGGCCGAGACGACAAGGCTCAGAAGAACAGTCTTCATGGCTTTCTCCTTCCCGCCGGCCGTTGATGCCGGCTGGAAGCCAAGCCATATCACAAAATCAGGGTGCAGAAAAGAACGGCGGCTACTCGACCGGGCTTACGGTGTAGCCTGCATTGCGGAATGCGGCGACAAGGCCGGTTTCGCCCGGCAGGTGCAGGGCGCCAACGGCGATGAAGGCATTGCCTTCTTCAAGATGAACAAGCGCGCGTTCAGCCATGTGGCGGTTGCGGGTGGTGATCAGCCTGTCCTTGAAGTCCTCGTAATCCTTCGAGGACGACGATTTGGGTGTTACCACTTTGGTCAGCGGCAGGATCATGCCGATGTCGCCGGAAAGATAGAGTTGTTTCATCGTTTCCATGACGTCTTCGGCCAGATCGCCCATTTTGAGCGTTTCCTTCAGCGCTTCGAGGTGGAAGTCCTCGGGCAGGGCAGCCATGGCGCCAAACTGTTCGCCGATGGTTTCAAGGCCGATGAGGTTCTTGCCTTCGGCCTTTGCCCGGTTTGCGATCAATCCGTCGAGCACTGGCTTACCAGCACGTTTTTCTGCCAATTCGCAGGCGGGCAGCGCCACCATGGTTGCGACCAGCCAGGGCTGCATGACCTGGGCAACGGAAAAGGGGATGCTGCGTTCCTCGACGGCTTCGCGAAGCAGGGCAAGCGTCTCCTCGTCCAGACGGTCTGCCAGGGTGGAGCCGTCGGTGTAAAGCGTCATGTCCTTGAATTGCAGCATGGCGGCGGAAGCAGCCGCCTGATCCAGCGCCTCGATGTTTTCCACCACCACGGTTCGGGCAGCGTCGAATGCCTCGCCACGGACCCCGTCGAGTTGGGCGATGCGGCTATCTGCCATATGCATGGTGCCGAGCAGGAAGGAAGGTGCCGCGCCATCCTTTTCGATCTTCCAGAACGTACCCTTGCCGTTTGCCTCGGTACCTGCCTCGGCTTCGATTTTTGCCAGCTTTTCGGGGTCTTCTGCAGCGTATCTGGCGATCAGGTTGTCGCCGCTGCAGCTGTCTTGAGCTGTCTCCTGAGCATGGGCACCGGCGGCCTGTGCCAGCACCAGCAGGAATGTCAGGAAGAAGGCCATCATCAGGCCAGCCAAGGCCAGCATGGCGCGTTCGGCATGACGGTCGAGAAACTCGGTCAGGGTGATTTCAGAATGCATGGGGCTTTCCATAGGCCAAAGACATGGATTTCCCGTTAAACCTGCCGGTTAATGAAGGGTGAAATCCTGTGCCGCCGGGGCGAAGGTTCACGCTCTGGGATGCGCCTTTTCATAGACGTCCAGCAGGTAATTGGTGTCGACCGCCGTATAGATCTGGGTTGTGGAAAGCGAGGCGTGGCCGAGCAGTTCCTGAATGGTGCGCAGATCGCCGCCATTGCCGAGCAGATGGCTGGCAAAGGAATGGCGCAGGGCATGGGGCGTCGCCGTTTCCGGCAGATTTAGGGCCGAGCGCAGTTTGCGAATCTGCCGCTGGATGATTTCAGGCCTGAGATCACCGCCCTTGGCACCGCGAAAGACGGGCTGGTCTCTCTCCAGATGAAACGGGCAAAGCGCCTGATACTGGGAAATTGCTTCGTGCACCTGCGGCAGCAGCGGAACCATGCGTGTCTTGCCGCCCTTGCCGGTGACGGCAAGCGCGCGCGTGTTTTCGGCGAGCATTTGCGGTGTCAGGGCCAAAGCCTCGGAAATACGAAGCCCGCAGCCATAAAGCAGGGTGATCACCGCGACATCGCGTGCTGCCACCCACGGTTCATCGCGCATATGTTCGGCAGGGTCGGTCAGTTGCAAGGCCTTGGAGACGGCGACCGGTTTGGGCAGGGTCTTGGGCTGTTTCGGTGCGCGGATAGCCGTCAGGCCCGCAGACGATGCGAGCCCTTTCTTCTCCAGAAACCGGATGAAGGAGCGGATGCCGGCAAGGCCGCGCCCGAGCGTGCGCGCGCCGGCGCCCGAATTGCGCCGCCAAGCGAGATAGCCGCGCATGTCGGTAGGCCGGAGCTTTGCCACATGCTTCAGCTTTGGCGGTTCGCCGGCATGGCCGGTCAGAAAGGTCAGAAATTGCCGAAGGTCGCGCTCATAGGCTT
>JAGRLQ010000263.1 GCA_020441735.1 Nitratireductor sp. | reverse complement strand
GCTTCCGTCTCCTCATCGACGAGTTTGACGGTAGCGCCGAACTTGATCGTCGTGCCGGAGAGCTTGGAAATATCGATGATCTCGGCGCGCGAGAGGAGATCTTCCAGTTCGTTGACGCGGCCTTCGTTGTGGCTCTGCTGCTCCTTGGCGGCATGATATTCGGCATTCTCCGAAAGGTCGCCATGGGCGCGGGCTTCGGCGATGGCTGCAATGATGGCGGGACGTTCCTCGGACTGGCGACGCTTCAGTTCTGCCTGAAGCATGTCGTAGCCTTCCCTGGTCATCGGTACTTTTTCCATGTTTCCTCACTTGCTGCCCGGACAGCCCGCCGAGCAGCGGAATTATTGTTTGAAACTGGCAAAAATAAAACGACCCCCAGACGGAAATCTCAGGGCCGCTTCGCTGTCTTTGCGTCAATATAGCACGTTCTTTTGCGATTTCACGCTTTTTTTCGGGCTCACACAGGGATAGAGCGTTTCAAGGCCCTGTCCAACCGTCAAAAAAGCGAGCCGTTCATGTCCTCACATCCGCGTGGCCCGGTCAATCTCGATACGCCGATACGTTTTTCCGATTCCTTGCCCGGGGCTGTCGATGTGGTCGTCATCGGTGGTGGCATCGCCGGGGTTGCCAGCGCGCTCTACATGCGCGCGGAAGGTCTCTCCGTGGCGCTGATCGAGAAAGGACGGATCGGCTGTGAGCAGTCCTCGCGCAACTGGGGCTGGGTACGCCAGCATGGCCGTGACGAGGACGAGCTGCCGGTGATGAAGGAAGCCAACCGGCTGTGGGGAGAACTCGACGGCAGGATGAAAGGCGCTGCGGGATTCAAACGTTGCGGTATTCTCTATCTTGCCAGCAGCGAGAAAGCGCTTGCCGCGCGCGAAGTGTGGCTTGACGTGGCAAAACGCCATCAGGTGAAGACGCGGGTTTTAAGCGCCAGGGAAGTTGCCGCGCGTATCGACCAGGGAGGACTTGAAACCGCCCATCGCTGGGTCGGAGCAACGATAACGGAAGATGACGGCCGGGCCGAGCCCTGGCAGGCTGTGCCGGCGCTTGCCGGTCTTGCCCAAGAGGATGGGGTTTGCCTGCGTGAAAATTGCGCGGCACGGGCGCTCATCACCGCCAATGGCCGTGTTGAGGCGGTGGTGACGGAAGCCGGCACAATCCGCTGCGAGCAGGTTCTGGTTGCAGCCGGCGCATGGTCGTCCCTGTTCCTGCAGCGCCACGGCATTATCATCCCGCAATTGAGCGTACGTTCCACGGTCAGCGCCACCGCTGCGATGCCGTCGGTGTTCGAGGGCTGTGCCGCCGATGAGAAACTCGCATTCCGTCGCCGGGAGGATGGCGGGTACACGGTTTCACTGCCCGACCTGCACGATCTCTACATTGGTCCTTCGGCCTTCCGCCATTTCTTCAAATGGCTGCCGGTGGCGGGCGAACACTGGCGCGATACGCGCTTTCGGATCAAGGCGCCAAAGGGCTTTCCCGATGGCTGGGGCACGGCGCGGAACTGGGCCGAGGATGATGAAACGCCCTTCGAGCGCTGTCGCGTGCTGGAGCCGAAACCCGAAACGCGCAAGACCGAAAGACTGCGCGAAGCGTTTGCAGCGCGTTTTCCGCATCTCGGCAAGCCGCGGCTGATTGCCACCTGGTCGGGCATGATCGATGCCATGCCTGACATTGTGCCGGTCTGCGACCGCGTGCCTGCCATCGATGGCCTGATGGTGATGACGGGCTTGAGCGGGCACGGTTTCGGCATTGGGCCGGGCTTCGGCAAGGCGATGGCGAAGATTGCGAGCGGCAAGCCGGCCGGCCATGACATGACCCGCTTCCGCTTTTCACGCTTTTCGGACGGCAGCAAACTGAGACCCGGCCCGGCGATTTGAGCCTCATCTGCCTGCTGACCGCCTCGGACAATGCTCAGGCAGGGCTTGTTCACAAATTGGATCAAGGCTTGGCAAGTCTGTTCGATGGCACTAAACCACCGCGCAGTTTCCGCGGTGGGGACATTCAAGCTTGCTGCAAACAATTGCCCTGATAGCTGCGCTGCTCGGCGGGTTGATGCTGTTTCCCGCTGTGGCGGATTACCTTGCCGGCAATCCCGACTGGCAGGTTTTTGCGGTCTCGGCAGCGGCAATCCTGTTTACCGGCGGGCTGGTCTACAGCGCCATGCGAAAGCTGAAGGCGGAGCTCGAGCTTCGCCAGATTTTCATTTTCGTTCCGCTGATCTGGTTCATGGCCTGCGTGGTCGGAGCCATTCCGCTGTATCTCTCCGGCCTCGACTTGTCGCTCACGGACGCCTTCTTCGAGTCGGCATCGGGTTTCACGACGACCGGCTCGACCGTGCTGACCGGGCTCGATCACCTGCCGCCGGGTATTCTGCTGTGGCGCTCGATGGTGCAGTGGATCGGCGGGCTGGGGGTCGTTGTGATGGGGCTGGTCCTGCTGCCGTCGATGCGCAGCGGCGGTCAGCAACTCTTCCTGCTGGAATCCTCTGACCGGAGCGAAAAGCCGTTTGCCCATGCCCGGATTTTCGCCGAGCGTATTACCATGGTCTATCTGCTGCTGACCCTTGCCTGCGCCATCAGCTACTGGATGCTCGGCATGTCGCTGTTCGATGCTTTTAACCATGGCATGACAACGGTTTCGACCGGCGGCTATTCCACCTCTGACGGTTCGATGGGATCGTTCGGGACGACCGGCATCCTGCTCACGGCCACCATCTTCATGTTTCTTGGCGGGTTGCCGTTTATCTTTCTCATCCGGCTTTCCGCCGGAAGGTTCGAGAAGGAAGTGCAGATCGGCTATTTCATCGCCATGATTGCCGGAGCAACGCTGGCTGTTCTCGTCACCCTGATCCTGGCCGGAGAACCGGCAAGCGGCAAGCAGGCCGTGCATGTGCTGTTCAACGTGGTCTCGATCATCACGACGACAGGGTACGCGTCGGAGGATTATCTGACCTGGGGGCCGGCGGCAGTCGCGGTGTTCTTCTTCCTGACCTTTGTCGGCGGCTGTTCGGGATCGACTTCCGGCGGCTACAAGCAGTTCCGTTTCGTGATTGTCCGCCAGGTCATCGCCGACAGCCTGGCGAAAACCTTCCGACCGCATCAGGTCAGCCGGCTGAAATACGGTGACAGGATTCTTGACAACGAAGTGGTGACATCGGTGATGATCTTCTCGTTCCTGTACGGGGGAACGTTCATCATCTTTGCTATCATCTACGGCGTGCTTGGTCTCGACTTCGAGACCGCGATCTCCGGGTCCGCCACCGCGATCGCCAATGTCGGCCCGGGGATCGGCAACATCATCGGGCCCGCCGGCAATTTCTCGATACTTTCCGATCCGATCAAGTGGATGCTGTGTTTCGAGATGATTGTCGGGCGGCTGGAGATCATGAGCGTCTATGTGCTGCTCGTGCCGTCTTTCTGGAAATAGCAATGCCGGCCTGCTGCAAGCGCTGCAGGATCAGATGGCGTCCGACTTTAGCGGTTTCAAAATCCCTTGGCAGCGTCGGAAATGATTTCCGAAAGCAGCTTGTTGACCTTGTCGCGGGCGCCGCCTTCCGGCAGGCGGCGAAAGCCGACCGTCACGCCATCGCCGCCGTTCTCCGCCTCATAGACGAAGACGACATAGGGGCAATAGGCGATGTCCTCGATGTTGGCTTCCATCACCTCGCGTGAGAGCACCGCCGAACAGAAGGTGAAGA
>JAGRLQ010000262.1 GCA_020441735.1 Nitratireductor sp. | reverse complement strand
CGCTCTTGCCGGCAAGGCTTTCGCCCGCAACCTCGATCTCGCCACTGTCAGCCCGCTCGAGCCCGCCCAGCACCATCAGCAATGTCGACTTGCCGGAACCCGAGGGCCCGACAATGCCAACCGACTCGCCCTGCGCCACATCGAGGTCGATTTCCTTCAATACATGGACCCGGGAAGCCGCATCCCCGAGGGCGAGATCGACCTTGCGCAGCCGGATGGCAGCAGGCGCATCGGGCTTCTTGGGATTGCGCGGTTTGGCGGAAGTGGTTTTAGGGGCTGGATTTTTGGCCACGATGTCTCCATCTGGAAGGAAGGGTTTTCCCTATGTGGGGTCGGTGCACCGGTTTTCAAACCGTCACGACAGGAACCCCAAGGGATCGCGTGAGTTTGTTCATACCAGAAGGACCGCCCGTCATGTCACGTGAACGATTGGTAATGTCTCCCGCCATCGTGATCTCAAGCTTACTGGCAGCGGTAGTCCTGTTCTTCGCTGCGCTTCTGCCGCAACCCGCAGCCGCGCAACAACCGGTCCGCATCGTCTTTGTCGGCGACAGCCTGACGGCCGGCCTCGGCGTTGGTCCCGGCGAAGCCTATGTGGATCGTCTGCAAGCCATGCTGGGCGAAAAGGGCCTCCCCATCGAGGCGGTCAATGCCGGGGTTTCAGGCGACACCACTGCCGGTGGCTTGTCGCGGCTCGACTGGTCGGTACCCGACGGCACCGATGGCGTGGTGCTGGCGCTCGGCGGCAACGACGCGCTGCGCGGCATTCCGGTTGCAGAAACCCGGGCCAATCTTGCCGCCGCCATTGAGAATCTTCAGGCACGCAACATCCCCGTGCTGCTGGCCGGCATGATGAGTCCGCCCAATATGGGTTCGGAATACGAACAGGCCTTCAACGCCATCTACAGCGAACTGGCGGAGCAGCACGAAATTACTCTCTATCCCTTTCTGCTTGATGGTGTTGCAGCGGAGACGGAACTCAACCAGACTGACGGCATGCATCCCAATGGAGACGGCATGGCCGTCATCGCCGAACGCATGCTGCCGGTCATGGAAGAATTCATCCGCAGCCTTGGCGCAAGCACCGGCGGCTGAGCGCCGCCTGGCGCACCGACCCTTCTTGCCCTCACCTTATTTTCATTTGGACTGCGACTCAAAACGTGATTCCATGGCCCTGCGATTCGCGGCCTGCCGCCACGCGCGGCCTGGTATCGGGACTCCAGCCCTCCGGGAGCGCTGTGTGAGTCGCAGGCGGGGAGCATTGTCATGCCCAGACTTTTTACCGCGCTACGCCTACCCTCCTCCATCGCCATGCAGTTGTCGCTTCTTCGGGGCGGCCTCAACGGTGCGCGCTGGATCGACGCTGAAAATTATCACATCACGCTCGCCTTCTTCGGCGATGTAGACCGCCATGTCGCCAACGATCTGGCACTGGCGCTCAGCGGCATCGACCGCTACGCCTTCGAACTGCGCATCGACCGGCTCGATGCCTTCGGCAACGGCAAGCCGCGCGCGCTTTATGCCCGCATTGAACCCGCCCCGGCGCTGATGGAATTGCAGGCGGAGATCGAGCGCCTCGCCAAGCGCCATGGCGTGCCTGCAGATCGGCGCAAGTTTCTGCCCCATGTCACGCTCGCCCGTCTCAAGGGTACCGCCCCCCACGAGGTGGCACATTTCATCCATTCGCGCGGCGGCTATACCTCGCCGCAATTCACCATCAACGGCTTCGATCTTCTGTCCTCGAAGGCCTCGATCGGCGGCGGTCCCTACATCACCGAGGAACACTACACGCTGAGCGACTTTGGTGAGGAGGAGGACGAAGTCCTGGAAGAAGCCTTCGGCGGCGGCGGTCCCGGAGGCCCTGCCATGAGCATCGCCTTCGGATCGCGCTAGGGCCTCAGGCTTAGCCCGACGCGTCGTCACCTTCCAGCGGCTCCAGCGAATGACGCTGCAAGAGCGGATACTGGAACAGCATGAAGATGATGGTCATCGGCATGGTCGCCCAGACCTTGAAGTTGACCCAGAAATCGCTGGAGAAGTTGCGCCAGACAATCTCGTTGGCGAGCGCCAGGAAGAAGAAGAAACAGGCCCAGCGAAAGGTCAGCTTCGTCCAGCCTTCATCGTCGAGCTGAAACGGCCCCTCGAACAGGATTTTCAGCAGTGGGTTTCGGAACACGAACAGGCCGATGAACAGCGCCGTGCCGAACAGGATGTTGACGATGGTCGGCTTCATCTTGATGAAGGTCTCGTCCTGCAGGTAGAGCGTCAGCCCACCGAAGATGAACACCATGATGCCGGTAATCAGCGGCATGACCGCCAGCCGCCGCTCCCACAGCCAGGTCAGCGTCAGCGAAATCGCCATGGCGACCATGAAGGCCGCCGTGCCGATGAAGATCTTGCCGCCCAGCGCCTTGAGCGCCGGAAAGGCTTCAGCCAGTTCCTCGCCATAGGTGTTGGTGAGGAAGAAGACCACCAGTGGCCCCATTTCCAGTGCCAGCTTGGTCGCCTGATTGAGTTTCGGTCTGTCCTTGGCCATGCAATGCAATCCTGAATGCCGGATTTCCAGCTTTACTCTTCATCTTCCCGCGGCAGGCCGGCAATCGAGCGGGCAAATTCCCGTGCCTCAAAGGGTTCGAGGTCCTCGACCTGCTCGCCGACGCCGACGAAATAGACCGGCAGTTTGTGCTTGGCGGAAATCGCCACCAGAATGCCACCACGCGCCGTACCATCGAGCTTCGTCATGACAAGACCGTTAACACCGGCAATATCCTTGAAGATTTCCACCTGGTTGAGCGCGTTCTGGCCTGTCGTGGCATCGAGCGTCAGCAACACCGTGTGCGGCGCCGACGGGTCCTGCTTTTTCAGCACGCGGACGATCTTCTCCAGTTCCGCCATCAGTTCTGTTCTGTTCTGCAGCCGGCCTGCCGTATCCATCAGCATGACATCGCGCCGCTCCTTGTGGGTCTCTGCCCAGGCATCGAAGGCGAGGCCCGCAGCGTCGGAGCCCAGTGGCCGCGACAGCACCGGCGACATGGTGCGCTCGCCCCAGATCTTCAGCTGCTCGATGGCAGCAGCCCGGAACGTGTCACCGGCCACCAGCGTGGTTGAAAAGCCCGCATCGTAGAGCTTGGAGGCAAGCTTGCCGATCGTCGTTGTCTTGCCCGATCCGTTGACGCCGACGACCAGAATGACATGCGGCTGGTGGTCGAGATCAAGGTCAAGATCGACAGCAACCGGATCGAGGATTTTCTCGATCTCGTCGGCCATCACCTCGCGCACTTCCTCGTCACTTACCGTCTTGCCGAACTTCTGCGCCGAAAGCGCATCGGTGATGTTCATCGCAGTCTCGATGCCGAGATCGGCCTGAATGAGAATGTCTTCCAGATCCTGCAGCGTGTCGTCGTCCAGCTTGCGGTTGGTGAAGACCTGGGAAATGTTTTCCTTGAGCTGATTGGAAGAGCGCGACAACCCCTTGGAAAGCCGCTTCAGCCAGCCCTCACGGCGCGCTTCCTGCTCGACTTCTTCCGGTTCCGGCTCGGGCTCTTTCTTTGCCTTGCGCTCGGTCAGCGTGACCTTGCTGTCTTCGATCTCCAGCGTTTCCGTCGGTGCGGCGACGGTTTCCTCATCGTCGAAGGCAGGTTCCATATCGGGATCACCCGCCGCGTCGAACTCGGCATCGCCCTCATCGGCCTCGACCTCGTCAGACTCCGGTTGATCTTCGTCGTCCTCGTCTTCTGATGCTTCTTCAGTCGCCTCAGCGGCGGCGCGCGCAGCTTCCTCGGCTTCAAGCCTTGCCGCTTCTTCTGCGGCGGCAGCCTCCGCCGCAGCCTTTTCCTCAGCCGCTTTTTTTACTTCAGCTTCTTTCTTTTCGGCCTCGGCTTTTTCTGCTGCCGCTTTCTCGGCCTTCGCCTTTGCAGCTTTTTCCGCCTTCTCCGCCTTGGCCTTTTCAGCTTCGGCCTTTTTCTCGGCGGCAGCGCGTTCCTTTTCTTCCTTGGCCCTGGCAGCTTTTTCGGCTTTCGCCGCTTTTTCGGCAGCGGCTTTTTCTTCTTTCTCTTTTTTTGCGGCTTCGGCCTTGGCCTGTTTTTCAGCAGCAGCCTTCGCTTCGGCTTCCGCCTTTTCGGCAGCCTTCTTCTCGGCTTCCTCGGCTTTCTTCTTTTCAGCAGCCTCCGCTTTTGCAGCAGCTTCCGCCGCAGCTTTTTCCTCAGCTTCGGCGCGCTTCGCGGCCTCTACAGCTTCCGCCTCGGCGGCAGCATCCACTGCATCGGCTTCAGGTGCTGCTTCCTCTTCCTTCTTGCGGCCGAAGCCGAAGGAGAAGATGCGTTTCAGAAGCCCGGGCTTTTTCTCTTCCGCCATATGGTTCCCCTATGCCGCCGCTTCACGTTCGTCACGGGCAGCAATCCTGCCCGAAAGCATACCGCCGGCAACGCCGGTAATTTCGACCGGCAGGGAACTGCCGGGCTCTGCCCCCGCCGTGTCCTCGAGCGCCACCTGGGTAAATTGCGGCAGCCGCCCCTTGCCGCCCTGCTCCAGCAGCACGGTGCCGCGCGTTCCGGCAAAGGCGGCAAAATGAGCAAAAAGCGCTTCTTCGGCTTTCTGCCGCAGGATGCGCGCCCGCTCGCGGATCACCTCGCGCGGCAGTTGCGGCATCTTTGCTGCCGGCGTGCCGTTTCGCGGCGAGAATGGAAAGACATGCACGAAGTCGAGCCCGCAGGCATCGACCAGCGACAGCGTTTCGGCAAACATTGCTTCCGTTTCCGTCGGAAAGCCCGCCATCAGATCAGCACCGAAGGCGATCTCCGGGCGCAGCCTGCGCACGTCTTCGCAGAACCGGATTGAATCCTCACGGCTGTGACGCCGCTTCATCCGTTTCAAAATCATGTCGTCGCCATGCTGCAGCGAAAGATGCAGATGCGGCATGAAGCGGGCCTCGCCGCCGATCGCCTCCATCAAGGGCTCGTCCACCTCGATGGAGTCGATCGAGGAAAGCCGCAGGCGTTGAAGATCAGGCACGTGCTTCAGCACTGCCTGTACCAGCCGCCCGAGCTTTGGACTACCCGGCAGGTCCGCCCCCCAGGAGGTGGTATCGACGCCGGTCAGCACCACTTCGCGGTAGCCGTTCGCCACCAGCTTCCTGACCTGCTCCACCACGTCGCCCGCCGGTACCGAGCGCGAATTGCCCCGGCCGAACGGGATGATGCAGAAGGTGCAACGGTGATCGCAGCCATTCTGTACCTGAACGAAGGCGCGGGTATGCCCTTCCACGGCCTGCACCATGTGCGAGGCTGTCTCGCGCACTTCCATGATGTCGTTGACGCGGACCTTCTCGAAATCGTTGATGCCGAACTCGGGCAGCGCACGATAAGGCCGCACCTGCAGCTTTTCCTCATTGCCGAGAACGAGATCGGTTTCAGGCATATCGGCAAAGGTTTCAGGCTCCGTCTGCGCCGCACAGCCCGACACGATGATGCGGGCATTGGGGTTCTCCCGCCGCGCCCTGCGGATCGCCTGCTTGGCCTGTCGTACGGCTTCCGCCGTTACCGCGCAGGTATTGACCAGGATCGCGTCTTCTTCGAGCGAATCGAGACCGGCGTCCTGCGCTTTTTCGCGCATGACTTCAGTCTCATAGGCATTGAGCCTGCATCCGAATGTAAGCGTCCTGATGGCCATGGTCCTGGCGCCAATCTGCCGGTGATTGCGGTTTCAACGGGGTTCGGCGGCGTATATGGCGTAAACGGCGGCCAATTGCCAGCATGGAGGCGCCAATCAGGCTCAAAAGGCGCTAGACCGTTTCACCGTTAGGTGTAAACGGATAGCTTCAGCAAGCTACTGAGTTCACTTACGCATTTCGATTTTTCCGATTCCGTCAAAATC
>JAGRLQ010000261.1 GCA_020441735.1 Nitratireductor sp. | reverse complement strand
GACCATTTCCGCGCATCAGCCTGCAAGACAACCGCTCTCTTCTGGAGAACGATACCGGCAGGAAAAGGGTTCAAGGAACAGGCCGGCCGCTGGCCTGTCGCGGGCCTTATAGGCGGTTTTGCCGCAAGTGCAAATAGGCGGTTGGTTCTAGGTGGCGGGGGCCCGCGGACCAGTCCCCGCTGTGTTGAGGCTGGCGGCTTTCATCAGGCGTCCAGGATTTTTTCAAATCCGCCGAAGATCATCCGGTTGCCGTCGAAAGGCATCGGACTTGAAGGGGCGCCGCCGCTCATCATTTCAGCCATGGCGGCGTCGGCGGTTTGCTTGTCCGGCCACTCGATCCAGGCAAAGACGACCGTTTCGTCGTCCTTTTTCTGCACGGCCATCGGCATGGAGGTGAGCTTTCCATCCGCCACGTCACTGCCCCAGCATTCGACGCAGCGCAGCGCACCCTTCGACTTGAAGAACTGCGCCATCTGCGCCGCCATATCGAGGTATTTCTGTTTGTTGGCTGTAGGGACGGCGATCAGGGCGCCATTGATAAAGGCCATGGGTGTTACTCCTTTGCAGAGGGTCTCTGAATTCAGTGTTGGTCGGCAAGCCGAATCATCAGGTCGGTTTGCCATTTTTCCGGATCGGCTTCATTTGCAGGCGAGATCCGATAGATTTCCAGCTGGCAGCCGGCCTGCGAGCCCTCCCGGTTTTCGAGCGCTGCCGGTTCAAGTCCGCGACCGCGCAGCCAACCATTGAGCATTAGGAAGGCGTCGTAAAGCCGATCGTAGGGGCCGGTATAGGTAGCGCAGGCATAGTTGCCCGCCGGGATTTCTCCGGAAATTACAGCCTTGGAACCCTCTTGGGGCGCCAGCGTTGTTGCGCCTACCTCGATGTCGGCGGTCCCGTCCGGCCTGAAGCCGGTGTAACGGAAAAAGGCCTTGCCGCCGTGAGGGATGCCGGTTTCGGCCATCCAGGCATGTAGTTCGGGAAATTTCGGCGGGGCAAATTGTGGTAATTCGGCCATCGGTCCGGCAACCGGGATTGCGACATAGGATTCACCAGCGATTTCGTTGACTTGGGGCACTGAAAGGCCTGCACCCGCGGCTTCGGTTTTGGTTTTGTCCAACATTGCTTCTTCCTCATGTTGATGATGTTTTCTACAGGGTCGCGGCCAGTTCCTCGAGCTGGCTGGCAGCGGCATTCCAGCCCTGCTCGAAGCCCATTTCGAGGTGCTGCTTGATGGTGTCCTCGCTCGTGTGGCGCGCGCTCCAGATCATGCGCGTTTTGCCGTCATTCGTATCGGACAGTTCGACCGTGCCGGTCATGAAGCTCTCGGCTCGCGGGAAGAAACCCTCTGAATAAGCGTCGGTGAAGATGAGCCGTTCTTCGGGTGCGACTTCCAGAAAGATGCCGGTAAGCGGCATGCGTTCGCCATCGGGACCGCAAAACACCGAATTGAAACGCCCGCCGGGCTTCAGGTTGAGTTCAACCTCCCGTGCCTGCCAGGGTTTGGGGCAATACCACTGTTCGAGCAGGTCCGGTTCTGTCCAGCAGCGCCAGACCTTGCTGCGGGGCGCAGCGAGCGTGCGCTCGATGAACAGGGTGAAGGGATGGTCTGGATGTCTCATGTCACTCTCCGTTGAATGCCTTGCGCATTTCTGCGGCATCGAGGCGTTTCATCGTCATCATGGCGGCCATGGCTCGGTCGGCCGCCTCGCGGTCATCCGCCATGAGCATGTCAATGACGGGTTGTGGCACGATCTGCCAGGAAACGCCCCAGCGGTCCTTGAGCCAGCCGCACTGGCTTTCCTCGCCGCCATCGGCGGTCAACGCATGCCAGAGACGGTCGGCCTCGGCTTGATTCTCGACGGTAACAGCGATTGATGCGGCCTCGCTCTGGGTGAACTGCGGCCCGCCATTGAGAATCTGGTAGGGGACGCCTGCGAGGACGAAATCGACGACCAGCGGCGGCTTTCCCGGCTCAGGATGGAAGCTGCTTT
>JAGRLQ010000004.1 GCA_020441735.1 Nitratireductor sp. | reverse complement strand
CTTCAACAACTATCGGCCGCAGTTCTTCTTCCGGACCACGGATGTCACCGGGACGATCCAGTTGCCGGAGGAGACCGAGATGGTGATGCCGGGCGACAACATCACGATGGATGTTGAACTGATCGTGCCGATCGCCATGGAAGAGCGCCTGCGCTTCGCCATCCGCGAAGGCGGCCGTACCGTCGGTGCAGGCATCGTTGCTGCAATCGTCGAGTAATCAACGGTTCCAACGGAATTGAAAAGGCGGGCTTGGGCCCGCCTTTTTGTTTGGCGACCGCAACGCAAAGCCCTTGCAATGGGGTTGCCTTTGGCGCTATCAAGCGCCTGCCTTTGACGGCCACAGGGGTATAGCTCAGTTGGTAGAGCGACGGTCTCCAAAACCGTAGGTCGCGGGTTCAAATCCTGCTGCCCCTGCCATTTCTCCATCCCTGTGAGGCGCCCATGATCCGTGCGGTTCTGTTCGACAAGGACGGCACACTGATCGATTTCGAGCGCACCTATGGCGCTGCCACCGCACAGGTGCTGCTGGCGCTCTGCCAGAACGACGTGCAGCTCGCGACCCGGCTGGCAGTACCTGCCGGTTTCAATCTGGAAAGCCATACTTTTGCGCCGACCTCGATGATTATTGCGGGTACGGCCCGCGACATGGCCGAGAGTTGGGGCAATCTGATTGGCGAAAGCGATACGGAAGCACTGATTGCCCGCATTGATGCGCTCTATCTCGATTTCAGCCGAGCCAGCGTCACGCTGTTTGCCGACACAACGCCCGCCCTTGCAAGCCTGAAGGGGCGCGGCCTGCCGCTCGGTATCGCCACCAATGACAGCGAGGCGGGCGCGCGCGATCATGCAGAACAGGCCGGCATCCATCATTTCTTCGATTTCTTCGCCGGTCACGACAGCGGCCATGGCCCGAAACCGGGGCCGGGCATGGTGCTCGCCTTTGCCGAAGCAAGCGGGTTTGCGCCATCTGAAATTGCCATGGTGGGTGACAGCCTCAACGATCTCAACGCAGCCAGTGCAGCGGGTGCAGTGCGGATTGCCGTGACCACCGGGATAGCAGCAGCGGAAGAACTGGCACCGGCAAGCGATCATGTACTTTCGGGTATCGGCGCCCTGCCCGGCCTCATTGCCGAACTCAATGCGTGACGGCGTACAGCCGGGCACAGATGACTTGCAGCAGGCTGTTTTTCCTGCCCTACTGACGGCATAGAGCCAGATACAGCAGCAGGCAGGAAGCACTCCATGACAGACTACTCCCAATTACTCGGGCCGGAAATCATTGCCTTCATCGCACGCACCGAGGCCTGTTATCCAAACGATGCGGTTGATCGCAGCATTGAGGAGCAGCGCGACGTCTACAATGCCATGTGCAAGGTGTTTCATGCCGGCCGGCCTGAGGGCGTGACGGCTTCAGACGACGCGTTGCAGGCGGAGGGCCGCGACATCCCTATCCGCCGCTACTCACCACCGGGAACACAAGGCAAAGCCCTCGTGGTCTATTATCACGGCGGCGGCTTTATCATCGGCGGGCTTGAGAGCCATGATGACGTTTGTGCTGAAATTTGCACCTTGACCGGCTTTCCCGTCGTCGCCGTCGATTATCGCCTGGCGCCCGAACACATTCACCCGGCCCAAAGCGACGATGCAGTCGCCGCCTTCCGCCTGCTGGCCGAAGAACATGACGGGCCGGTGATCGTTTGTGGCGACAGTGCGGGCGGCACGCTGAGCGCCGCCGCCTGCCATGCCCTGCGCAACGAGGCCAGGGCACCCGCAGGTCAGGTGCTGATCTATCCTGCGCTCGGTGGCGATGAGACCAAGGGCTCCTATGTTACCCATGCCAATGCGCCGGGGCTCACCACTGCCGACATGAAGGCCTATAACGACCTGCGCAGCGGCGGGCGCAAGATTACCGGTGATCCCGCCTTCAAACCGCTGATGGACACGGACTTCTCCGGTCTGCCGCCGACGGTCATGGTTTCGGCCGATTGCGACCCGCTCAATGATGACTGCCGCAACTACCGCGATGCCCTTCTGGCTGCCGGCTGCAAGGCGCACTGGGTCGAGGGAAAGGGCCTGATCCACGGCTTTCTGCGTGCCCGTCACACGGCGGAGCCGGCGAAAGCTGCCTTTGGCGAGATTACCAATGCCATTGCCGCCCTTGGCCAGGGCGCGTGGCCCTACTGACGAAAAGATACCTGCTCAAGCCAGGAAGGACTTGCCCTTCATCGTTTCAGGAATGGCAACGCCAAGACGTTTGAGGATCGTCGGGGCGAGCTGGCGCTGGTCGATGATGGCACCGTCCTTTGCAAATTCCTTCTTCAGCTTTGCCTTTCCGAACCAGTAGAGCGCAGTATCCTGTTGCAGGTCTTCGCGGCCGCCATGATGGCCCCGGTCGGTCTGGCCGTGATCGGCGGTAACGATTACCTCATAGCCCATCTCCAGCCACTTCGGCAGGAAGGCGGCAAGCATCGCATCCATGGTGTAGCAGGCCTTGTCCATGGTGACATTGTCGTGGCCGAAGCGATGGCCCATGGAATCGAGCGTGCAGGTATGCAGGATGCCGTAGTCGATCCCGTGCAGGAGGCACAGCCGCGTCAGTGTTGCGAACAGATCCGCATCGCAGGGCGTCATCTGGTTGTCGTGGTTGTAGCCGGTCATGGTGTGGAAGCGGCCATGATGGATCGGCCCCTCCGGCTCGTCATATTCGATGTCGCGGACGAGATCGAAGGGATAGCGGTTGAAGAACTCCGACCAGTAGGAGTGCGTCACGGCCCCGCTCTTGCCACCGGCCTTGGCAATCTCGGAAAAGATGTCGGGCTGGGCGACACGAAAGCGCACTTCATTTGAGTGGATGCCATGGATCTGCGCCTCGACGCCGGTGTGGATCGTCGCATAACAGGGGCCGGAGACCGAAGGCAGGCAGGCGCGGTGCCTGGCAACCTGGGCATGACCTGAATCCACCCAGCCTTCCAGATTGCCGAACAGGCGACGGAAATTGCGCCATGGCACACCGTCGAGGATGATCAAAAGCAGCTTGTTTTTCATGGTGCTAACCTGATTTGCTCAAAATCCGATTCCGTTACACAACACGGTTTTTCCTCCTTGCCAAGCACCGGTATTTTCAAACACAGTGGCGCAGAATGATGACGGGGAGAGGAAGCCCATGAAAATCGTCACTGAATTTCCCCGCAGGGTGATCGAACACCCCGACATGACAATCACCATGTCCGATGGCTGCCGACTTTCGGCGCGGGTCTGGCTGCCCGAAGATGCGGAGGCAGATCCCGTCCCGGTAATTCTCGAACACCTGCCATACCGCAAGCGCGACGGCACGATTGCCCGCGATGAGCATACCCATCCCTGGTTCGCCGGTCATGGCTATGCCTCGATCCGGGTCGACATGCGGGGAAACGGCGACTCCGACGGGTTGATGGAAGACGAATATACGCCGCAGGAGCTGCAGGATGCAGGCGAGGTGATCGCCTGGGCAGCAAGCCAGCCCTGGTGCAACGGCAAGGTTGGCATGATGGGGATTTCCTGGGGCGGGTTCAATTCCCTGCAGGTGGCGGCGCTGAAGCCCCCTGCCCTGAAAGCCATCATCACCCTCTGCTCGACCGTCGACCGCTATGCCGACGACATCCACTACAAGGGCGGCTGCCTGCTGGGTGAGAATTTCGGCTGGACTGCGACCATGCTAGCCTATTCCTCACGCCCGCCGGATCTGGCGCTGGTGGGAAACCGCTGGCACGAAATGTGGATGCACCGCCTCGACCATCAGCCCTTCCACATTCAGGAATGGCTGCGCCATCAGTGGCGGGACGATTTCTGGAAACATGGCTCGGTCTGCGAGGATTACGGCGCCATTGATGCGGCCGTGCTCTCCATCGGCGGCTGGCATGACGGGTACCGCAACACCATGGCACATCTGGCCGAAAACCTGCCGAAACACGGCAATCAGAAGGTCAAGGCAATTGCCGGACCGTGGATCCACAAATACCCCCACATCGCCAAGCCGGAACCAGCCATCGATTTCCTCGGGGAAGCCAAGCGCTGGTGGGACAAATGGCTCAAGGACGAGGAAACCGGCGTTGAAGCCGATCCGGAGTTCCGGCTCTGGTTGATGGACTCGGTTGCACCCAAACGCTGGCTGCCGGAGCGGTCGGGACGCTGGATTGCCTGCGCGAAATGGCCCGATCCAACCATCAAGATCAGAACACTGGCACTTGGAAAAAACACGCTTGGCAGGGCCGAACCCTTCGCGCTTTCGATCGCTTCACCACAGGATTGCGGGCTGGCGGGCGGTGAATACTTCCCCTTCGCCTATTCCGATGAATTGCCGGGGGAGCAGACGCCGGACGATGAAAGATCGCTGTGTTTCGATGATGAAACGCTTTCCGAAGCGCTTGACATTGTCGGCGCGCCGATTGCCCGCCTGACGCTTTCGTCAGACAAGCCTTGCGCCCAGATCGCTGTGCGGCTGTGCGACCTGCGACCCGACGGCACATCGGCGCTGATCACCATGGGGGTCTTGAACCTCACCCATCACCGCTCGCACGAGCATCCCGAGCCGCTTGTCCCCGGTGAGACCTTCGAGGCGGAACTGGCGCTCGACCAGATCGCCTATCGCATTCCGGCAGGCCACCGGTTGCGGTTGTCGGTTTCAACGGCCTACTGGCCGCTGATCTGGCCGTCGCCGGAGGCTGCCACCCTGACGGTTACCAGCGGGGCGCTCGATCTTCCCTTGCGCCCGCTTGCCGAAGGGAACGAGTGGCTGTTCGATCCGCCCCAGGGCGCGCCCGCCTGGAAGATCGAGGTATTGCGGCCTGCCTCCTACCATCGCGAGGTGGCCAAAGATGATGAAACCGGCCAGACGCTGGTGCTCATTGATGCCGATGCCGGTGAGCAGCGCGATCTCAATCACGGCCTTGTTTCCGGCTCGCACACCTGGGAGCGCTGGGCCATCGACCCCGATGACCCGACCTCTGCAAGCGTGAGTATCGATACCGAAAAGAGTGGCGGGCGCGATGGACAGATGTGGAAGACCCGTTCCGAGACGCGGATGAGTTGCGACAAGGAGAATTTCTTCGTCGAAGCCAATCTCAAATGCTGGGAGAACGACTCGCTGGTCTTCGAGCGGGACTACGCCGACACCATCCCGCGCAAGCTGGTCTGATTCCCCTCAGGTGCCGCAGAAGGTGCGGTGGACGACCTCGTCAGGCTGCGGCGGCAGGGCATAGCGTTCCAATCCCTCCCGGTGTTCGAACGGTTTCGAGACCGCTTCCAGCAGCTTTTCCATCGGTTCGAAATTGCCGGAATGCTCGGCCTCGCGGATCGCTTCCTCGAC
>JAGRLQ010000260.1 GCA_020441735.1 Nitratireductor sp. | reverse complement strand
TTCCTCGTCATCACCCACTATCAGCGCCTGCTCGAGCACATCGTGCCCGACAGCGTGCATGTGCTCTACAAGGGCCGCATCATCCAGTCGGGCGGCAAGGAACTGGCGCTGCAGCTCGAAGAACAGGGCTATGCCGACATCATCGCGAAAGCGGCCTGAGGTGGCTCAATAAGCGTTGTGAAAGCGGCATGAGGTAAGACATGAACATGCAGACTCCCATCACCCACACGGCAGCCGAGGAAGGGCTGATCGCAGCCCTTGGCAGGGTCGACGGCGTGGCAAAGGATGCAGCCACCAAGGCGCTGGCCGAAATCGAGAAGACCGGCCTGCCGACGCGCCGCGTCGAAGCCTGGCACTATACTGACCTGCGCAACCTGCTGCGCGACTATCCCCAGCCGCCGCGCGCCATCCAGAGCGAGTTTTCGTCTGAAAGCCTGGTAGATCTGCCGCCGCTGGTTGAAGGCTACACGCTCGGCTTTTCCAATACGTTTCACGTGATCGGCTACATCGCCGACATGCCGGAAGGCCTTTCCGGCACGGTGGGCGAGGAGGCAGTAACCAGCACCCATGACGTACCGGTCGAAGCCGATACCATTGGTCTCATAAATGCAGGGCTTGCCGAAACCGGCGTCCAGCTGACGGTCGAAGCGGGTGCAACCCTTGCAGAACCCGTCATTCTGGCGCATACCTGTGCCGATGAGACCGCTTCCAGCCTGCGTCATTCGGTTCGCTTCGCCAAAGGCGCGCAGGCAACCTTCATCGAGCGTCACCATTCCTCGATTACCGGCAACTTCCAGAGCATTGTCTGCAATCTGGTGCTTGAAAAAGGTGCAAAGGCTGTCTGGGTGATCGATCAGGAACTGGGCGTCGAGACCACGCGGCTCGGCCAGTTGAACGTCGAACTGGCCGAAGATGCCGATCTGACGATCCTGATCCTCAACGCCGGCGGCAAGCTGGTGCGTCAGGAGGTGCATGTTGCCGTCAATGGCGAAAATGCCAATCTGGCCATCAAGGGCGTCAATCTGGTGGGCAATGACTCCCATGTCGATGTGACGACAACGCTGACCCACAACGTTCCCAACACAGTCGCCACGGAACTGTTCCGCAATGTCGTGCCGGGTTCGGGCAAGGGCGTTTTTCAGGGTCAGATCCGCGTGGCACAGCCGGCCCAGAAGACCGATGCGCAGATGGCCTGCAACACGCTGCTCCTGTCCGATGAAGCCGATTTCTCCGCCAAGCCGGAGCTCGAAATCTTCGCCGATGACGTTATCTGCGCCCATGGCGCAACGGTTGCCGATATTGAGGACGAGCAACTGTTCTATCTGCGTGCCCGCGGCATTCCCGAGCGCGAGGCAAGGGCGCTGCTTGTCAAGGCATTTGTGGAAGAGGTCTTCGAGGACATCGGCAATGAAGCGCTCGCCGAAGCGCTGGTTGACCGCATCGAAAGCTGGCTCGACTTCAATGGATAAACCCGTCTACGACATCGCGAAAATCCGTGCCGACTTCCCGATCCTGTCGCGGGAGGTCTACGGCAAGCCGCTGGTCTNNTCTATCTCGACAACGGTGCCTCGGCGCAGAAGCCGCTGGCGGTGATTGATGCGCTCAATCACGTCTACCGCGAAGAATACGCCAATGTGCATCGCGGCCTGCATTTCCTGTCGAACGCCGCGACCGACGCCTATGAAAAGGCCCGCGAAACCGTGCGCCGCTTTCTGAACGCGGAAAAAGTCGAGGAGATCGTCTTTACCTCCGGCTCCACGGAAGCGATCAACCTCGTAGCCTATGGCTGGGCGATGAAGCACCTGAAGGAAGGCGATGAGATCATCGTCTCCCAGATGGAACATCACTCCAACATCGTGCCGTGGCATTTCCTGCGTGAGCGCATGGGTATCAAGCTGGTCTGGGCGCCGGTCGAGGCTGATGGCGGTTTCGATCTTGAGAAGTTCAGGGCCTGTTTTACCGGCCGCACGAAACTGGTCGCCGTCACCCACATGTCCAACGTGCTCGGCACCATCGTGCCGATGAAGGAAGTGGCGGCAATTGCCCATGAACATGGCGCGCTGGTGATGGCCGATGGCAGTCAGGGCGCTGTCCACCTGCCGGTTGATGTGCAGGCGCTCGATGTCGATTTCTACTGCATTACCGGTCACAAGCTTTACGGCCCCTCGGGCATCGGTGCGCTTTACGGCAAGATGGAGCATCTCAAGACCATGCAACCCTTCAAGGGCGGTGGTGAGATGA
>JAGRLQ010000259.1 GCA_020441735.1 Nitratireductor sp. | reverse complement strand
CCCGATTTCGGCGCGCGCTGGGCAGCCCTCGGCGTCGATTTCGAAATGTTCGGCAAGGACCACGGTCCCAACATGGCCGTCTATGACCGCATCTGTTCCGTGCTTGGTGGCCGGCCGCCGGAACATTTTGTCTATGAGTTGTTTCTTGATGACCAGGGCCAGAAGATATCGAAATCGAAAGGCAACGGGCTTACCATCGACGAGTGGCTCGCCTATGCGCCGACAGAGAGCCTTGCCTATTACATGTTCCAGAAGCCGCGCACGGCAAAGCGGCTCTATTTCGATGTCATTCCGCGGGCGGTCGACGAATACTTCCAGCAACTGGATGCATTCGGCCGCAGCGATGTCACCCAGAAGCTGCAGAACCCGGCATGGCACATCCATTCGGGCAATCCGCCATCAGACAGCATGCCGCTCAGCTTCTCCATGCTGCTCAACCTGGTCAGCGCCTCCAATGCGCATGACAAGGAAACGCTGTGGGGCTTCATCTCCAACTACGATCCCGAACTTTCGCCGCAGCACAATCCCAAGCTCGACGAGCTGGTCGGCTATGCCATCCGTTACTTCGAGGATTTCGTGAAGCCGGCGAAGTCCTTCCGTGCGCCTGATGAAAACGAGCGTGCTGCGCTCGCAGATCTGGACAAGCGGTTGGCGGCACTTCCCGGCCATGCCGATGCCGAAACCATCCAGACGGAAGTCTTCTCCGTCGGCAAGGAACACGGCTACGAAAACTTGCGTGAGTGGTTTCAGGCACTCTACCAGATTCTTCTGGGTCAGGATCAGGGGCCACGTTTCGGTTCCTTCGTGGCGCTTTACGGCATTGATGCCTCGCGCAAGCTGATTGCCGATGCGCTGGAAGGCAAGCTGTCAGCGGCGTAAGCTTCCGGAATGGTCAGAAGGATGGGATCTGCTTGCGCCAGATTCCCTTTTCAGCCTTCTGCGCTTCACGCTCCGCATCTTTGAGATCGCTGCCGGAAGCGGTTGCCCAGCCCTGGGATACCAGCCATTGGGAGAGATCGGTCTTGCCGATCCTGCAATGTCCGGAATAGTGCTCCCCAACGGCCGCCGTGCCCGCCGTTTCAGAACAACTGATCGTCCGCGACCGGATGAAACGCTGCAGTGCGGCTCGGGCGAAGTTGCCGCAGGGCCAGTTGCCCCGTTCTGTCTTGCAGCGCTTTTCTTTCGGCAGGAGGTCGATCCCGGCAAGACGGATCAGCGTATCGCCGGAGCGCAACTCTCCCGCCTGAACGACAATGGGACGGGCAAACAGATCCGGCTTTTCGGGGATTCTTGCCTTCTGGCGGGCATTCTTTTCTTCCGCTGACTCGGTTGGTGAAAGACGAACCAGCCCTTCCTCCGGTATCGGCGGAACCGGAAGCCTGCCTCCGCCGATCACCCGCAGATCGCGTTTCGGTTCTCGCATTGTCTCGCCGAGTTTCCGGAGCGCTGCCTGCCGTTCAGCCTCGGTGGGAGCTTCCGCCTCCGGTGCTTTCACCGCTTTGGCAGTCTCCGCCACCTGCTCCGTTGCGGCAGCTGGCGGCTTGGAGTCAGCTTTCTCATTCGACTGGTTGTCGCAGGCGGCAAGCGTCGCGGCCAATGCAACCGGCAGCAAAGACTTCAGCAGATAGGGACCGGCATGCCTTACTGGCTTGCCCATACGATGCGGGCGATCCATTCCACATCCTTCGTCGGTATCACCCGGTCTTCGTGCTCAGGATTGAGAGAAACCAGTTCGATTTGTGTGGCGGTCTTGCGTGCCAGTTCCTTGGCCATTACCTCGCCTTCCTTCGTCTTGACGACGACCCGGTCCCGCTTGCGGAAGTTCGCACCCGGCTGCACGATAATGATGTCACCATCGCGATAGAGCGGCTCCATTGAACTGCCGGAAACCTCCAGGGCATAGACATTGTCGTGATCGGAACCGGGAAACTGTACCTCGTCCCAGCCCTGGCCGACAGGAAAGCCGCCATCGTCGAAGAAGCCGCCGGTCCCGGCCTCGGCAAACCCGAGCAAGGGTACGTTGCGCATCGGCGGAAGGCTGTATTTCGACATGATCTCGGAAACATCCGGCACCCGGTCTTCGACCAGCGCCATGAAATCCGAAAGCGATGTGCCGGTTGCCCGAAGCGCCTTGGCAATGCTCTCCGTGGACGGCCAGCGGGCACGGCCTTCGCCGGTGACCCGCTTGGACTTGTTGAACGAAGTGGGATCAAGTCCGGCCTTGCGGGCCAGGCCGGAGGCCGAAAGGGAGTGGCTTTTGGCCAGGGCATCGATTGCCGCCCATATCCGGTCGTGGGAAAGCATCCGTTACTCGCTATTTGCCGCCATGCAGCCTGACGGCATGGCAATAAAAGGAAATTATTCCTTTCTAGCAAGCGGGCAGAAATGAGTCCAGAGCGCCTTTTCACAAACCGCCGCAAAGCGCGAAAAATGTCTCACCAGGCCGGCAGTTGCGGCTGTTGTTCTATGTAGAAAATCTCCTTGGGCGACAGGTCGAGCAGAAACAGGCTGAAAACGGTTTGCTCGTGATTGTCGACGACGCCATCGGTGAAGACCAGCCGGTCGCCCGGCTCATGCTCAACCGTGTAGTGCCTGAAACGGTCGGAGAGAATGGCGCTTTCATCCCGCGTCAACTGGTTGAAGGAAAGCCCGTCGCCATAGATGCTCGCTTCGCCCGGTGTTTCCTGGAGTTCCAGCCGGTAACCGATCCAGCCGGCTTCGCTCTGGTTGAGCGTTTCGAGCCGTAGATAGAGCGTAAGCCAGTAGGCGCCCTGGTCCAGTAGTCTGGACACTGCGGCCGAGGTGTGAATCGTAAGCAGGCTTGGGCCGACACTGTGCACACGCTGCGTGATGATGACGGGGTCGGAATAGGAGCCGGTGCCACGCACCCCGACGATGTTGAAGCCGCCTTGTTCATCGGAAAAAAGATAACGCCCCGCCCGCCAGTATTTCACTGTGGGCGCCTGCGCATTGATGCCGGGATCAATGCGCTCGTCGGCTGCCTGCGCACGCATACCCATCGCGAGCAGTCCGACTGTTAGCGCCAAGCCGGCCAGCCGAACAACCGTCCTCATGCATGGAATCCTATGCCTGATTCTCGCCGGCATCAATTGTACGGCGCTCACTTTCATGCGATTTGTTCTCATGCTGACAAACAGTGACACTGCGGGGGGAGCATGAGCAGAAAGCCACTATCGGAGGAACTCACACCGCAGGCCCTTCTGGAACGGGCCTATTCGCTCGGCAATGATGAGGAAGCCCGGGCGCTCTACCGGGACTGGGCGCAGAGCTATGACGAGACCATGCTGGAGGGGCTCGGCTATTGCACGCCCCGGGTAACCGCGGCGCTGCTCGCCCGGCATGTTGAGGACAAGACACAACCGGTGCTGGACGTCGGCAGCGGCACAGGCCTTGCCGGGGTCGAACTGGCCGGGCACGGCTTCACGGTGCTGGATGCGCTGGACTATTCGCCGGAAATGCTGGCTGTTGCCGCTTCACGGGGTGTCTATCGCGCGACGATCGAGGCCGATCTGAATGAACCGCTGGACCTGCCGGATGGTACCTATTCGGCCATGATCTGTACCGGCACCTTTACCCACGCCCATGTTGGAGCTGGGTGTCTGCCGGAACTGTTTCGCGTCTTGCAGCCGGGCGGTATCTTCGCCTGTACCGTGCACAAGGATGTCTGGCAGGAAGCGGGATTTGCGGCAGAATCGCAGAAGCTTGCAGCAGCCGGTATCCTCGAAACGGTAAGCCATGAGGCAGGCACCTACTATACGGCTTCCACCGATCCCGAAGGCTGGTATATCGTCTGGCAAAAGCGGAAATAGTTCGCCTTTAGGGCACAGGTGCGGGAGTATCCATGAACAAGACGGCACTGGTAACAGGCGCAGCGCGCGGCATCGGGCTAGCTACGGCAAAGCGTTTTCTGAAAGAAGGCTGGAACGTAGCAGTCGTCGACATTGATGGTCCGGAACTGGCAAAGGCGGAAGCCGAGCTTCCCGGCGCACTGCTCATTGAAGGCGACGTTTCAAAACCCGATCAGGTGCCCGGTTTCTGCAGCCGGATCGAGAGCGCATTTGGCGGGCTCAATGCGCTTGTCAACAATGCCGGCGTGGCCGATTTTGGCCCCATTGAAGAAACGACCTTCGAGCGCTGGCGCCGGGTGATGAAAACCAATCTCGATGGCGTGTTCCTGATGTCCCAGGCAGCCGTTCCGCTGTTGAAACGCAACAGGGATGAGGGCGGCGCAGCCATCGTCAATATCGCATCGATTTCGGGATTGCGCGCTTCGACCCTGCGGGTTGCCTACGGCACGTCGAAAGCAGGGGTGATCCAGTTGACGCTTCAACAGGCCGCGGAACTGGGCGAACACAACATCCGCTGCAATGTGATCGCACCGGGGCCGGTGCGCACCAAGCTTGCCATGGCGGTCCATACCCAGGATATCATCGACGCCTATCACGACGCCATTCCGCTCAACCGCTACGGCTCGGAAGCTGAAATCGCCAATGCGATTTTTTTCCTGTGTTCGGGAGAGGCGAGCTACATTACCGGGCAGTTGCTGTCGGTCGATGGCGGCTTTGAAGGGACCGGCATCGGTCTTCCGGCATTGAGAAAATAGGCCCTTCTGCCGCCGGGAAAATCCGTCCGGTTGGACGATTACACATCGCTCCAGGGCTGTCCCGGATCCGGCTCATCATGCCGTGAATCAAAAACCCCGGCTTTGACGCCGGGGTTTTTGGCCGCATCAACTTGTCTTTTCAGGGTTTCAACGCCGGCCCAGAAGGCTGGAGAAGAAGTTCTGCAAGCGGCCGATGCTGCAGGACATTTCAGCATGCGCCTTGAGGTCGGGATGCTGGCGCCCGATGGCAGCCTGTCCGATGATGAGGTAATTCAGCATGGCTTTACCTTTCTCTTGTTTCACCCTTGTACGGCTGGGATTGCCGCGGTAGGGAACGAATTGAAGTGCACTGAGTGCGCCTTGGCGCTTATATAGGTGCACTGAGTGCGCATTTGCAAGTAAAAAAAGTGCAATCAGTGCGCTTTTTTGCTAGAGTGGCAAATGCGGCAATAAAAACAGCAGGTTCGGGAGTTCCGTGTTGAGTTCAAAAACCCTCGATATGTCGCCCAAGCAGTTCCGCCGCTGGCGCAAGGCCCTCAAACTGGGCCAGAAGGAGGCGGCTGAAAAGCTCGGCCTCAACAAGCGCATGATCCAGTATTATGAAAAAGGCGAACGCGACGGAAAACTGGTCAAGATTCCCCGCTACATTCGCCTTGCCTGCTACGCGGTGGAAAAAGGCGTGCACGATTTCGACGGCGAGGAAGCCGTCTGAACCTGCAAGCACCTGGCGCTCCTGGTATTATCTTCCTTTGGAAACAAGCGCTGCTTCACGCCGTTTTTGAGCGTGTGGAAATCACTGTCCATAGGAAAATAAGCATCGAAAGGATGCTCAACACCGATCCTGCCTTGGCAAGCGCCTCCCCGGTGCCGTCAATCGCCATGACAATGCCGGGGGTAATCAGCAGAACCCCAAGCGTTGCTACCGCGTAGTGAATCAGGGCCAACCGGCTGGTGCCTGCGCTCGGTACGAGGTGGTAATAGACGCCAAACAGCGCCATCGTCACCCAGCCAAGCAGGTTAAGATGCGCATGCGCGGGGGCATGGAGATGATCGCCCGTGGCCGACATGTGAATTCCCCAGGCCATGCCGAAGACGACGAACACGGTGGCGGTTGCGAAAAACCGGAAAGCGGTGCCCTGCATTGTTGTTCCTCCCGTAGATGCAGTTGCTTTTCGCCCCTCGGGATCTTCTCACCGTGCCTCAATAGCCCTCCGGCACTGACGGAATCCCTGCTGCAGTTTACCGCAGGATAATTCATATAAAAAATTACTTATTTATATGATATCTATTCGTTCTATGAATTTACGCGGATTCGATCTCAATCTTCTTTTGGTGCTGGACGCCCTTCTGCGGGATAATTCGACGACGCTGGCCGCCCGTCGCATCGGCCTGTCTCAACCGGCTGTTTCAGCAGCCCTCGGACGCTTGCGCAGCCGTCTTGGTGATCCTCTGTTCGTGCGGCATGGGCAGCGGCTAGAGCCCACCGACCATGCACGCAGCCTCGAAACACCGTTGCGTGAAATACTGGAAAACCTGGAGGATTTACTCGCCGGTCCCGAGGTATTTGATCCGGCTGTGGCAAGCGACACGTTCAAACTGTCGGGTTCCGATTTCTTTTCCGAAATGCTGATGCCGGAACTGGTCGAGCGGTTGGCCGTGGAAGCGCCGGGCATGCGGGTTCAACTGGTCGATCTGGGTCCCGACGACTATCTCAGCAGCTTGCAGACCTACAAGGTAGACATCGCAATGATCCCCCAGCTCGGTCATCCCGAATGGGTAGACTGGCAGCCTGTGTTCAATTCGAGTTTTGCCGCGATTGCCGGACGCGGTCATGAAAGGCTTTTGCGGGCCAGGTTGAGGCCTGGCGATATCATTCCCATAGATTTGTTCTGCGAACTGGGCCACATCCTGTTTTCACCCCAGGGAAATCTTTCCGCCATGGGAGATGCAGCCCTCGCCAAGATCGGGCGCAAGCGGCGTGTCGTCATGACCATGCCGAGCTTTTACGGTGTCTGCCGGGCAGTTTCCGAAAGCCGCCACATTGCGCTTATCCCGCGGCAGCTGGCCGAGCGCCTGGCTCCGAAACTGGGGCTGGACATATACAAGCCGCCAATACTCATTCGCCTGCCCACCATGTGTCTCTTCTGGCACAAGCGCTCGACCAGCACCCCGGCCCATCGCTGGTTGCGCGGGCAGATCGCGGCGATCATGAATCCCCTGAACGAGGGCGAGCCGCCTTTGCCCGCATTTGATACCGGCAGCCAATAAAAAACCGGCCGGTTGCCCGGCCGGTAATTTGCTCACGAAACTGGAACCCTGGATCAGGCAGCCTTTTTCTGCGGCTCGCCACTTTCCGGGTTGAAGCGGTCGTAGAATTTCTCGTCCGTCTTCGCCATTTCCAGCAGCAGCTTGTTCGGCTTGAACTGCGCGCCGTACTTCTTCTGCAGCTTCTTGCACATGTCGACAAAGGCAGCCGTGCCCATGCCGTCAATGTAGGAGATCGCTCCGCCCGTGAACGGGGCAAAGCCGAAGCCGAGGATCGAGCCCACATCGGCCTCGCGCACATCGGTTACCACACCTTCCTCGACGCAGCGCGCTGCTTCGAGCGCAATCACCGCGTGATAGCGGTTTTTCAGTTCCTGCACGTCGATGGCGTCAGCATCCTGCTGCGGGTAAAGCGTCTTGAGGTCGGGCCACAAATGCTTCTTGGCGGGCTTTTCCGGATAGTCGTAGAAACCCTTGCCGTTCTTGCGGCCAAGGCGCCCGTGCTTTTCCACCATGGCGTCGATCATTTCCACATGGCGCGGATCGACAGCCTTTTCGCCGATGTCGCGGATCGTCTGGTGCAGGATCTTGTGCGACAGGTCGATGGCCGTTTCATCGTTGAGCGCCAGCGGCCCCACCGGCATGCCGGCCTGCTTGGCGACATTCTCGATCATTGCCGGCGGCACGCCCTCGATCAGCATGTTGTAGGCTTCGCTCATGTAGCGCAGCACCATGCGGTTGATGTAGAAGCCGCGCGTGTCGTTGACGACGATCGGCGTCTTCTTGATCGCCAGCACATAGTCGAGCGCCATGGCGAGTGCTTCGTCGCCGGTCTTCTTGGCCATGATGATTTCCGTCAGCATCATGCGGTCAACCGGCGAGAAGAAGTGGATACCGATGAACTGTTTCGGCCGCTTGGAATTCTTCGCCAGCGAGGTGATCGGAATGGTTGAGGTATTGGACGCGAAGATCGCATCCTTGCGCATATGCGCCTCGGCCTGCTCGGTCACGGCTTTCTTGACTTCCGAATCCTCGAAGACCGCCTCAATGACGAGATCGCAGTCGGCAAGTGCGGCATAGTCGGTCGTCGGCTGGATGCGCGAAAGCAGGTCTTCTTTCTGCTCTGCCGACGAGCGGCCCTTGCCGATCGCCTTGTCCTCGATACCGGCAGAATGGGCCTTGCCCTTTTCGGCTGCTTCCATGTCACGGTCGAGCAGCACCACATCAATGCCGGCCTTCGCCGTCACATAGCCGATACCGGCGCCCATGAAGCCGCCACCGCCGAGAATGCCGACCTTCTTGATCACCGACTTCGCAATGCCTTCAGGCCGCCGCGCACCCTTGTTGAGAGCCTGCAGCGACAGGAAGATCGAGCGCACCATGTGCTTGGCTTCCGTGGTCTGCAGCACGTTGGCGAAATAGCGCGACTCGACCCGAAGTGCCGTATCCATCGGCAGCAGCAGGCCTTCATAGACGCATTTCATGATGGCGCGGGCACCGGGGTAATTGTCCTGGGTTTCGCGGCGATAGATCGCATTCGCAGGTGGGAAAAGCTGGAAACCGGCCGGCGAATAGACCGCGCCGCCGGGCAGTTTGAAGCCTTTTTCATCCCATGGCTGAACGCCCTTGAGGCCATCGCGGATCATCTGCCTGGCAGCTTCAACCTCGGTGCCGGGCTCAACCAGTTCATGCACCACGCCGAGCTTCTTCGCCTTGTCGGGCGAGAAGTTGCGGCCCTGCAGCAGATATTGCAGCGCTTCCTGGGTATGGATCAGGCGCGGCAAGCGCTGGGTGCCGCCACCGCCCGGAAACAGACCAACCTTGACTTCCGGCAGGCCGAGCTTGGCGCCCGGATCGTTGGCGAGAACGCGGCCATGACAGGCCAGCAGCATTTCGAATACGCCGCCCAGTGCCTGACCGTTGATGGCGGCGACAAACGGCTTGCCGCAGGTCTCCTGCCTGCGCAGGATCAGGCCGAGGCGGGAAGCCTGCTCGAACAGGGTCTTGGCAGCGCTTTCGGGATCCTTTGCCTTGAGCGCCTCGTACTGGCCCATCATCTCGCCCAGCATGGAGAGATCGGCACCCGCGCCGAAGGCCTTCTTGCCGGAGGTGAAGACGGCGCCCTTGATCGCCTCGTCGCCGGCCACCTGATCGATGATCTTTTCCCATTCATCGATCACTGTCTGGTCGATGACGTTCATCGACTTTTCAGGCGAGTCCCAGGTGATCAGCGCAATGCCGTCGCTGTCGGTTTCAACGGTGAAATTCTTGTAAGTCATGGTCTTGCTCTGTCCTGAAAGTCTCAAATCCGTTCGATGATGGTGGCGGTACCCATGCCCGCGCCGATGCACAGAGTGACCAGTGCCGTCTGTTCACCACGGCGTTCCAGTTCGTCCAGCACGGTGCCGAGGATCATCGCGCCGGTAGCACCCAGCGGATGGCCCATGGCGATCGCACCACCGCAGACATTCATCTTGTCGTGTGGCACGTTGAAGTGCTGCATGAAGCGCAGAACGACGGAGGCAAAAGCCTCGTTCAGTTCGAACAGGTCAATGTCCGAAATGCTCATCTTCGCCTGCTTGAGCAGCTTTTCGGTGACGTCGATGGGGCCGGTCAGCATCAGTGCCGGGTCGGAGCCGATATTGGTGAAGGAGCGGATTTTGGCGCGCGGGGTAAGCC
>JAGRLQ010000258.1 GCA_020441735.1 Nitratireductor sp. | reverse complement strand
ACTACAACCACATCCACTTCTGGAACTGGATGAAGAAGGATGGCGGTGGCGGCGCCTCGAAGATCCCGGGCAACCTGCTGAAGGCAATCGAGAGCGATCTTGGCGGATATGACAAGATGCGCGAGGACTTCATGAATGCCGGCGCAACGCAGTTCGGTTCCGGCTGGTGCTGGCTCGCCGTCAAGGACGGCAAGCTCGAGGTCATGAAGACGCCGAATGGCGAAAACCCGCTGGTTCATGAAGCAAGCCCGATCCTCGGCTGCGATGTCTGGGAGCATTCCTATTACATCGATTACCGCAACGCGCGGCCGAAATATCTCGAGGCTTTCATCGACAACCTCGTCAACTGGGAATACGCCGCTGAAATGTTCGAATCGGCCACTTCCTGAAACGGCTGAATGACAAAAGCCCCGGCCCGGTGATGTCCGTGCCGGGGCTTTTTTTGTTTTGTTCTCCGCCCGTTGACAGAGTGTTGAACAGAAAACCGTATCCGGACATGCTATCGTCAACTTGCGTCGCATCATGCGGCGCTGAGGGGAAATGGATAGGCCGGAATTGACCGGCGATTGAACAAACCCGGCTGGCTGCGCCTGCCGTTCCAAGGGAGTATGATATGAAGAAACTGGTTATTGCGTCCATTTTGACCGCCACGCTGACGGCTGGCGCTGCCCTCGCTGCATCCCATGGCGCCGATCCGGTTGCCACCCGCAAGAATGGCATGCAGGGCGTTGGCCTTGCCATGGGAACCCTGGCCGGCATGGCGAAAGGCGAAGTACCGTTCAACGACAAGTCGGCTCTGGCCGCCCTGAAGCTGATGAATTACGTCGCAAGCACCTTTGACCAGCACTTCCCCGAAGGCTCCGATATGGCTGCCAACACCACCGCGTCTCCCAAGATCTGGGAAGACATGGACGGCTTCAAGGCTGCCGTGGCCAAGCTCCAGATGGATACCGCTGCAGCTATTGAGGCTGCCCCCGCATCGGCAGAAGCATTGGGTCCGATCCTCGGTTCGGTGGGTGGCAACTGCAAATCGTGCCACGAAGCCTTCCGCGTGAAGAATTGATCGCGTAGCCTGCTGAAAGGAAGAATCCCCTAGCAGGACGAAAATCATGATCAGGAAACTCCTTGCCGCTGCGCTGCTTCTTGGCGTGGCGGCACTTGCCATCTTCTGGTGGTTGACCATACCGGCCACCCTGAGCGAGCAGCAGCGCGCCAGCCTTGTGGAAGGTGACGCCGCAGCAGGAGAGGCCGTGTTTTGGGCTGGCGGCTGCGGGTCCTGCCATGCGGAAAAATCCGCCAAGGGCGATGCCAAGAAACTGCTTGGCGGCGGCCATCGGCTGGATACGCCTGCAGGTGTCTTCGTCACGCCCAACATCTCGCCTGATCCCGAGACCGGCATCGGCAGCTGGTCGCTGGAAGACTTCGCCAACGCCATGTGGAACGGCGTGTCGCCCGGAGGCAGGCACTATTATCCGTCCTTTCCCTATGCCTCCTACATTCGCATGACCGGCGAGGACCTCTCCAACCTGTTTGCCTATCTTAAGACGCTGGAGCCGGTTTCCCGTGCCAATGAGCCCCATGAACTGCCGTTACCGCTGAAACTGCATCGCGGCATCGGGCTGTGGAAACTGGCATTTCTGGACGGTGCTCCCGTCATGACGGATATCGGCGAGGAAGAAACGCTGCTGCGCGGGCGCTATCTGGTGGAAGGGCCGGGTCATTGCGGTGAGTGCCACACACCAAGAACCGTGTTCGGTTTCGGTGGCATGGACAAAAGCCGATGGCTTGGTGGCGGCGCGGCACCGGAGGGGGATGGCAAAATCCCCAACATCACGCCGCACGAAAAGGGGCTCGGCGGCTGGAGCGCCGGGGAGATCGCAGGTTATCTGGAATCAGGCTTCACACCGGAATTCGATTCCGTCGGCGGTTCCATGGTCTCCGTGCAGGAAAACATGGCAAAGCTGACGAAAGAGGACCGTGCGGCAATCGCCGCCTATCTCAAGGCAATACCGGCAGTCGGCGATTAAGCGACCGCTGCACCTGCAAGACCCGCGACCTTCAGCGCGAAGGCCTGCGAGCGGGCAGCATCCTCAAGCGCTGCGAAGCGGCCCGACTTGCCGAAATGGCCGGAGCTCATATTGGTGCGCAGCATCAGGATGTTGTCGTCGGTCTTTGTGACTCGCAGTTTGGCCACCCATTTTGCCGGCTCCCAATAGGTGACGCGCGGATCGGAAACACCTGCCGTCACCAGCATGGGCGGATAGTCTTTCGCTTCCACATTGTCATAGGGTGAGTAGGCGCGGATGTCGTTGAAGGCTTCCACGCTTTCGATCGGGTTGCCCCATTGCGACCACTCGCCGGGCGTCAGCGGCAGGCTGTCGTCGAGAATGGTGTTGAGCATGTCGACAAAGGGCACATCGGCAATGACGCCGGCAAAGACCTCCGGCGCCATGTTGACGCTGGCGCCGACCAGCAATCCGCCCGCAGAACCGCCCTGAATGATGATCCGGTCGCGATCGGCAAAGCCCTGCCCGGCAAGCGCCCTGGCCGAGGCAATGAAATCGTGGAACGTGTTCGGTTTCCTGCCGAATTTCGCCGCTTCATACCAGGCGCGGCCCTTCTCCTGTCCACCGCGGATGTGGGCGACGGCGTAGACAAAACCGCGGTCGACCAGCGACAGCCGGTTGGTCTGAAAGCCTGCCGGCATCGACATACCGTAGGAACCGTAGCCGTAGAGCAGGCAGGGCGCGGTGCCGTCCATGGGCGTCGAGCGGTGGTGCAGCACGGTGACGGGCACCTCGGCACCATCATGGGATATCGCTGTGATGCGGCGGGTTACATAGTCATGCGGATCATGGCCTGAGGGAACTTCCTGCTCTTTCAGCAGAGTGCGTTCGCCGGTCGCAAGATTGTAGTCATACGTCTGTGACGGTGTCGTCGGCGAGGAATAAGTGAAGCGGAAGACCTGATTGTCGAAATCGGGCAGGGCGGAAACGCCGAGCGCATAGGCTTCCTCGTTGAAGTCGACCGAATCTGTTTTGCCGTCAGCGCCCATGAAGTAGATGCGGGGCAGGGCATTCTCGCGCTCCATCCAGATCAGCCAGTCCTTGTAGGCGTCGATGGAAAGAAGCTGGCGCCCCTGCTTGTGCGGGATGATGTCTTTCCAGTTCTCGATCCCCGGTGCGCTGACCGGCGTTTCGACAATCCTGAAATCTTCCGCACCGCCGGCATTGGTCAGGATGACGAAGCGGTCGCCCTGATGATCGGCGGAGTATTCGAGCCCTTCCTGGCGGGGGGTAAGTACGACCGGCTCCGCAGCCGGCTCAGAGGTCGGGATGAAGCGGATTTCGTGCTGGTCGTTCATGCCCGTGTGGATGAAGATGAACTCGCCGGAACGCGTCCGCCCGACACCGCAGTAAAAGCGCGGATCCTTTTCCTCGTAGACCAGCACATCCTCGGACGGATCCGTGTTGAGAGAATGGCGGAAAACCTTGTTCGGCCGGTGGTTCTCGTCGATGCGGGTATAAAACAGCGTTTCCTCGTCCGCCCAGGCAACCGAACCGACATCCATGATGCCGGGACCGGCGTCCTTGTCAGACCCAACCGGGCGAAACCGAAGCTGAAAATGTTCCGACCCCCGCGTGTCGCTGCTCCAGGCGAGCATGGTATGGCCTGGGCTGACCTCCGCACTGCCGAGGTGGAAATAGTCGTGTTTTTCCGATTCGGCCTGAACATTGAGCAAAACTTCCTCGCTGCTCCCTTTAATCGGCATTCGGAAGAAGGTGGGATGATCCTCACCCTCGTTGTATTTCCAGCCGTATTTGTAGGGGCCGTCCGGCACGGGCACGGAACTGTCGTCTTCCTTGATGCGGCCACGCATTTCGGCAATCAGCGTTTCCTGCAGGGCTTTCGTGTCGGCCATCGCCTGTTCGAAATAGGCGTTTTCAGCCTCGAGATATTCCTTGATTGGTTCGGGCAGCTTTTCCGGTTCACGCAGTGCCTCCTGCCAGTTTTCAGCCCTGAGCCAGGCATAGTCGTCGCTGAGTGTGACGCCATGGACGGTGTTGGTGATGGTGTGGCGGGCAGCGGCGGGTTCACCGCCGGTTTTCTTGAATGCGTGCTTCATCGGGCCTTGCTGGAAACAGCTGAAATCAGCTTTCGGGTTGAAAAATGCGTCGGTGAACGTACTGCCGTTGAGCAGTCCGGCAAACATAGGCAGCAGAAAGCTGCCGCTCAACCAGACCTGTTACACGGATTGGTGAACAGACTAAAGAGGCACGCCGATTCCCGTTGATCGAACCCGCTTGCGCTTGAAGCGCCGCACTCCATTGACTATTACCATTAGAAAGCACTCCCAGTTTGGCGGTTCGCCAGGAAAGCGAAGAAGAAGCAAGCGTTCATGATCGACGTCAATCCGACCATCTTCTTTCTGCTTTCCCCTTTCCTGGCTGCATTGCTTTCCCCTCCACTGGTTCGCCTGATGGGCGCTTCGGCTGCCTGGCTGCTAGCATTGGTGCCGGCAGCAATCTTCGTTCAACTCGCAAGCTATGTGCCGCAGGTAGCCGAAGGCGAAGCCTTCACCATGGGGCTTTCCTGGGCGCCGTCGCTAGGCGTCAACCTGTCCTATTATCTCGACGGGCTGAGCCTTGTCTTCGCCCTGCTGATCTCCGGCATCGGCACCCTGATCATTCTCTATGCCGGCGGGTATCTGAAGGGTCACAAGGAACATGGCCGTTTCATCGGCTTCCTGTTCCTCTTCATGGGCTCGATGATCGGCGTCGTGACGGCGGACAACCTCATCGCCCTGTTCATCTACTGGGAACTGACCTCGATCACCTCCTTCCTGCTGATCGGCTTCGATCATGACCGCATGGCCTCGAGGCGGGCGGCAATCCAGGCACTGGTGGTGACCGGCGGCGGCGGGCTTGCCCTGCTGGCGGGCGTCGTCGTGCTCAACCTGGCGACCGGCATGAACGAGTTGTCGCTCATTCTCAATAGCGGCGACACGCTGCGCGAAAGCCCGTTCTATCTGCTCATCTTCTGGCTGGTCGTGGCAGGCGCCTTTACCAAATCGGCGCAGTTTCCCTTCCACTTCTGGCTGCCCAACGCCATGGAAGCGCCAACGCCGGTTTCCGCCTATCTGCACTCAGCCACCATGGTAAAGGCCGGGGTCTATCTGCTGATGCGCATGAACCCGGTGCTCGGCGATACGCCAATCTGGGAAACCATTCTGCCGGTGTTCGGAACCGCGACCCTGCTGGTTGGAACCCTGCTTGCCGTGCGCCAGACCGATCTGAAACTGATGCTTGCCTATACCACGGTCGCTTCGCTCGGCCTGCTGGTCATGCTGACGGGTTTCGGCAGCGAAAAGGCCGTGGAAGCTGCCGTCTACTATCTCTTCGCTCACGCACTCTTCAAGGGCGCGCTGTTCATGGTTGCCGGGCTCATCGACCATGAATCCGGTACGCGCGACATTTGCAAACTGGGCGGGTTGCGCAAGGCAATGCCGATCACCTTTGCCGCCGCAGCCCTTGCTGCGCTTTCCATGGCCGGTCTGCCGCCCTTCGTCGGTTTCATGGCCAAGGAGGAGATTTATGCCGCCATTGCCAAAGGGGATGCCTGGCCTGCCGCCATTACCGTGCTGACGGTTATTGGCAATGCACTGATGCTGGTCATCGCTGCCGCTGTCGCGATCCTGCCCTTCCTCGGCAAGCCGGTCGAGACGCCGAAACACGCCCATGAAGGCCCGCCGCTGCTGTGGATCGGGCCGCTGACGCTTGCAACCATCGGGCTTGCCTCCGCAATCCTGTCGGGCACAACCAACCATTTCGTTATTTCACCCATGTCGAGCGCGGTTGCTGGCAGCGAAGTTCACGCCCATGCGGCGATTGCCCTTCATCTCGGCCTGCCGCTGCTTTTGTCGGTCGTCACCATCGCGCTCGGTGTGCTGCTCTACTGGCAGTTGCCGAAGCTGCGCTTTGCCATGGCGCGGTCCCTGCGCAATATCGGCTGGGGACCGGATCATGGTTTTGACCAGTTCATGTCCGGCCTTGTCACACTTTCGGCAAGCATCACCCGCATCATCCAGAACGGCCGGCTGGAAGGCTATATGACGACCGTTTTCCTGGTCTTCGGCGTGGCGATTTGGTTCAGCCTCTACAATTACGGCGAACTGCCTGACCTGCCGCAATTCG
Source organism: Nitratireductor sp. (assembly GCA_020441735.1). Classification (GTDB taxonomy): domain Bacteria; phylum Pseudomonadota; class Alphaproteobacteria; order Rhizobiales; family Rhizobiaceae; genus Salaquimonas. The sequence goes on along the minus strand of JAGRLQ010000258.1, from coordinate 7,240 downwards.
TTGCGCCCACCTTCTACGAAGCCGGCATCATCATGCTTGCCCTGCTCGGGCTTGCTGCGGTGATCTATGCCCATGACCGGCTCACGGCCATCGTGTCGCTCGGCATTCAGGGCTTTTCCGTGGCGGTTATTTTCATTCTGTTCGGTGCGCCGGATCTCGCCTTCACCCAGTTCATGGTCGAGACGCTCTCGGTTGTTATCCTCGCCCTGGTGATGACCCGCCTGACCCTCGACAAGACCGACCACCGCCCTTTCGGCGAAAAGTCCTTCGACATCACCGTGGCCTCGATTGCCGGTTCCGGCTTTGCGGTGCTGATGCTCGCCGTGCTTCAGGTTCCGTTCGATCCACGGCTGTCGGAATTCTTCAGCGCCTATAGCCGCGTCGTCGCCCATGGCCGCAACATCGTCAATGTCATCATCGTTGACTTCCGCGGTCTGGATACGCTGGGCGAGATCGCCGTCGTCATGATCGCCGGCCTCGGCATTATCGCGCTGATCCGCATCAAGGGCCGCCAGCCAAGATCGGAGGCCGAAGGATGAACACGGTCATTTTCCGTACCGCCGCGCCCTACCTCACCGCATTGATGGTGGTCTTCTCGATCTTCATCCTGCTGCGCGGCCACAACGATCCCGGTGGCGGTTTCATCGGCGGGCTGATCGCTGCTTCCGCCTTCGCCATTTACGGCATCGCCAACGGCGTCGCGCCGGTTCGCCGGGCGCTCTATTTCCATCCGATCACCCTGGCCGGTTTCGGCCTGTTTCTCGCTGCACTCGCCGGCATCCCCTCGCTGTTTGCCGGGGTGCCGTTTTTGACGGGGCTTTGGACCTTCCCGCGTGTGTTTGGCGTCGAACTGGCACTGTCGACCCCGATGGTGTTCGACATCGGAGTCTATTTCGTCGTTGTCGGTGCGATTACGGCCATCGCGCTGACGCTCGAAGAAAGGCATGAGAGCTGATGGAAGTCTATCTCGCGCTCCTCGTTGGCTGTTTCTTCATCGTCAGCATCTATCTGCTGCTGTCGAAATATGTCATCCGCATCCTGCTCGGCGTGGCGATCCTCGGCAATGCCGTCAACCTGCTGATCTTTACCTCCGGCAGGCTGACACGCGAAGTGCCGCCGATCATTCCCGAAGCCCTGCAGGTTCCCGCAGAGGTGACCGCCAATCCGCTGCCCCAGGCATTGATCCTGACGGCGATCGTTATTTCGTTCTCCTTCTTTGCCTTTCTGCTGGTGCTTGGATACCGGTCGTTTCAGGACCTCAATACCGATGATACCGACAACATGCGGTTTGCCGAACCGGTGGACCAGCCACCGCCGCCACAAGGCTACTAGGAGCGTTTGATGGCAGGCGAAAGCGCACATGCAATCGATCTGACGGGCGTGATGGTGGAGGCCAGCCTCCAGCCGGCGGACTATCTGATCGTTGCGCCGGTGGTGATCCCCATCCTGTTCGGCGCACTGCACCTGATGCTGCGAAACCGTTCCGTGAACCATGGTGCCATGGCCATTATCGGCATGGGCCTGCTGGTTCTGGCGACGTTCGGCCTGTTGCAGCGTGTCATGGATACCGGTCCCGTCACCATGACCATGGGCCGCTGGCTGCCGCCTTTCGGCATTTCCTTCTCCGTCGATACTGCCGGTGCGCTGCTTGCCTTTACCAGCGCGGTGATCGCGCTTGGTGGAGCCGTCTATGCCACGGCTACCGCTACGGCGCTGGAGGCGCGCTACGGCTTCTTCCCCTTCTTCATGCTGATGATGGCGGGCGTTTCCGGCGCCTTCCTGACCGGCGACATCTTCAACCTCTATGTCTGGTTCGAGGTGTTGCTGATTTCATCCTTCGGCATGATCGTGCTCGGCAGCGATCAACGCCAGCTTGATGGAACGATGAAATATGCCTTTCTGAACCTGGTGGCGACCACCATGTTCCTGGTGGCGACTGGCCTGCTCTACGGCATGCTCGGCACGCTCAACATGGCCGATATCTGGCAGAAGCTGAACGGCGCGGAAGAAGTGCGGGGGCCGGTAATGACCATTGCCACGCTCTACTTTCTCGCCTTCGCCATGAAGGCCGCCGCCTTTCCACTGAACTTCTGGCTGCCCGCCTCCTATCACACGCCGAAATATCTGGTCTCCGCATTGTTCGCCGGCCTTCTGACCAAGGTGGGCGTTTACGCCCTGCTGAGGGTCTCCCTGATGCTGTTTGCCGATCAGCGCGAGATGCTGGCGCTTTTCATCGCCTGGGTAGCGGCGCTGACCATGCTGATCGGCGTGCTCGGCGCGCTGGCACAGCGCGAGGTGAGAAGGGTTCTCGGTTATCTGGTGATTTCCGGCATCGGCACCATGCTGGCAGGGCTTGCCATAGGCACCCAGACAGCGATTGCCGGTGTGCTGGTCTATGCGGTTCATTCGATGATCGTCATGGCAGCGCTTTATCTGGCTGCCGGCATCATGGCGCGGCTTTCCGGCACTGCCGACATGGCTGGCAGCGGCGGGCTTTATGCAGCGTCTCCCATGCTGGCCGGTGCCTTTCTGATCCTTGCCTTTTCGGTGTCCGGACTGCCGCCCACGTCCGGTTTCTGGGGCAAGTTCGTTCTGGTCAAGTCGGCGCTTGAAGTTGGGGCATGGTGGCTTGCCTTCGTGATCCTCCTCTCGGGCCTTTTGACCACCGTCGCGATTTTCCGCGTCTGGATATTCGCTTTCTGGCGCGGCGGGCCGGAAGGAACGCCCGATGGCGCGGAAGCCTGGACCATCAATCCGCTGGGAGAGAAGTTCCGCCTGCACGCATCATTGACTCTTGGTGTGCTGACGCTGATGACGCTCGGTCTGGGACTGGCTCCGGAAACACTGCTTTCTGCCGCTGCTGACGGCGCGCGGGGTTTGCTTTATCCTCTGTCCTACATCGGTTCCGCGTTCGGAGGTGTCGGACAATGAACATCCTGCTGATCAACCTGCTGTTGATGCTCGCCTGGGGCGCGATGACCGGCTCGTTCAGCGAGATCAACCTGTTCTTCGGTTTCGTGCTTGGCTTCTTCGCCATCTGGCTGATCCGTGAACAGCTTGGCACGGGCGGTTATTTCGGCCGCGCCACGCGCATTCTGCTGCTCTTCCTGCTGTTCTTGAAGGAACTGGCGCTTTCCGCCTTCCGGGTAGCGCTTCTGGTTCTGCAGCCGAAAATGAAGACAAGCCCGGGTATTTTTGCCTTTCCGCTCACCGTTGATCGGGATTTCGAGATCGCGTTACTGGCAAACCTCATTACCCTGACGCCTGGAACCCTCTCGGTCGACGTCTCCACCGACCGCAAGTTCCTCTATGTCCATGCCATCGACTGTTCCGACATAGAAGGCGCAAAGGCAGACATTGCGCAGGGCTTCGAGCGCCGAATTCTCGAGGCGTTCAGATAGGTGGCATGATGGACACAACAGCATTTCTCGAACTGGCAATTCAGATAGCGATGGTCCTGCTGACCCTGTCGTTTTTCATTACCTGCTATCGGGTGGTCGTGGGGCCGACCCTGCCGGATCGGGTCATGGCGCTCGACATGCTGGTGGGCGTGGTGATCGGCTTCATTGCCGTCGTTGGCGTCAAGACCGGCTACTATCTTTACGTCGACATAGCGATCGCGCTCGGCCTTGTCGGTTTTCTGGCAACCGTCGCCTTCGCCAGGTTCGTGCTGGAACGCGGCATGTCGGAGGGCGACAGGGAAACCGGTGAAAGAAATGTCGGCGAGCGGAAGGCAGGTGCGAAATGATTATCGAAGTTGTTGCCGGTATTCTCGTTATTGTCGGTGCCTTTTTCGCCCTCGTCGCCGCCGTTGGCCTGATCCGGCTGCCGGATGTCTACTCGCGCATGCACGCGGCCTCCAAGGCGGGGACCGTCGGTTCCGGGCTTATGATGATCGCGCTTGCGGTGATCTCGGCAGATGGCAGCACCGCCATTCGCGCCCTGGCAGGCCTGCTTTTCTTCATTCTGACCGCGCCAATAGCTGCTCATCTGCTTGCCCGCGCAGCCTACAAGGTTGGTTATCCGTTGTGGTCTGGCAGTGTTGCGGACGAAATGTCGCTCCATGATCCTGCTGAGAAGTGATCAAGTAGTTCCTTAAATCTTTGCGGGCTTTGAATATTTTGATGCCATTGCGCTTAGTGAAACACAGCTTGTTATTACTGGTTTCGGCTTTCTGAATATTTGATCCAAAATGCCGATTGACATTTAATTTCCGTGTAGTAACAGCACGGTACTGGATCAGTATGGGTGAAACAATGGGGGCTGATTTAGTGCGCGGCAGTGTACCGCAAACCGTAAACAACATAACTAAAACACCTACGGAAGCATGACCCACATGAATGATCCAATCCCCGAAAACAGAAATGATGAGTTGCTGGTTGAACTTACTGCCGATGTCGTGTCGGCCTATGTCGGGAACAATCCGGTATCCACTACGGAATTGCCCGTACTGATCAATGAGGTCCACAAGGCGCTGACAGGCGTGGCTATGGCAGCTTCGGAGCCACCGGCGCCCGAGTTGAAGCCGGCTGTCAATCCGAAGAAGTCGGTATTCCGCGACCACATCGTCTGCCTTGAAGATGGCAAGAAATTCAAGTCGCTGAAGCGCCATCTGCGCTCGCACTTCGACATGTCGCCGGAAGAATACCGGGAGAAATGGGGCCTTGCCCCTGATTATCCGATGGTGGCGCCCGCCTATTCGGAACGCCGCTCGGCGCTCGCCAAGGAAAAAGGCCTCGGCCGCAAGAAGGGCAGCCGCAAGTAACCCAACAGCCTGGGCAGGCGATTACGCATTTCAGGGGCCGGATATCTGGGAGGATATCCGGCCCTTGCCGTTCTGCCACAAGGTGGCTTCATTGCCTTCAAGCACGGCGAGCGCCTCGCGGATGCTCAGATGGCGGTTGAGATCATAGGCAGGATGAGCCGTTCGCGCCCATCGCCGCTGCGCCGCCAGCATTCGGCGAAGCTTGCCGGCTGCTTGTACTTGGAACCCCTCTGCGGTTGGCGGTAGTCCGGTCAGGCCGCATATTTTCCATAGCGCCTGCCTTGGATCGGCTTTGCAACCGGCTTTGTGCCTGCCAAAGGCCGCTGCTTCGCGGGCAAGCTGCCGCTCCAGTTTCTCCAAGCTGCTGATCATCCTGACCCTCTGCAAAAACACGGCAGATTTTGTCCGGTGCACTCGCAGCGGGAATAAATTTTGTTTTCACCAAGCCTCCCCCGCTCGCAACCCATTGATTCTTCTCGAGATTGGATTTGCAGGTGGGAAGAAGGCCGGAAACATATGCCAACAGTGATTGCATTTCCCAATATAGGAATATAATCCGCATATTGTATTTCGCGTACCCAAGGGGGTATGCTGATCGGAGCGGAATATGATTCCGATTGATGAGCTTGCTAGCATTGTGCTGGGAAAGGACGGCGACGGGCTTTTGGCAATCGTTAGGGCCTACTTAGATGCATCGTACGATGTCAAAAGGAGCGACTATTATGTCGTTGCCGGGTTTGCTGCGCCTAGCGATGTTTGGAAAAAAATTGAGAAAGAATGGCAGGAAGAATTAGCCATATGGGAACTAGATGATTTTCATTTGACTGATATCTACCGCTGCCTGGGGCATGAACGCGGCACCCTTTGTATCGGCAGTTTTTCAAACATAATGAGAAAATACAAAGAGAACTATGGGTTCGGAATAGCTTGTGAATTGGAGTTTTGGAACAACACTGATACCGGCTATGAACACCCATATCACTTTTGTCTAAGCACCGCTTTTTCAGTTTTGAAAACCCAACAGTCCCTTGAAAGGGACGATAGCGATATCGCCCTCATCGTTGATCAAGACTTCAGTCCAAACGAGACCGCGCAAGCCATATTTGACGCCCACAAGAAAGAATACCCTAACTTTTCAACCCTGACCTTTGGTCACAGGAAATCCATTGTTCCATTGCAATGCGCAGATTTGGCCGCAGGAGCCTTGCGGATGCAGTGGGACAAAGGGATTTTCAGCGACAACCAAGAAGTCATTCAACACATTATGGGCGCGATGGGGAGCGGCGGACGATTTTCGGTATATAGTCAGGCTGCGGCTGATCAAATCGACCAAATTTTGAAGGAGCGTGGGCTTACGATTTGATGCCCATTTTTCTCAAGGCATCTTCAAATCCTAAGCCACTTTCATCCGCGCCAAGTTCCCGAGCGGTCTCAATGAACCGCTCGGATTGTTCCTTCTGGGTCATCTTCTTCGAAGAGCCAGCCTTGGCCTTCTTCTTGGCCGGTGGCTTCTTCAACGGGGATGACCGGGACTCGTCGCCAGCGGAGTCCGACTGGCTTGTATTTTGATGGTCGCCAGACGCCATAGGGTTCTTCACCTTTCAAGAGTCGTTTCATAGGTCAGACGCTTGCCGGATACACCGGACAGAATTGCGTCTGCCCTAGTCAGATCGTCTTTACCAAGGGCTACACGGCGATTGTGGCGGAAGTCAAATTCAGCAAGGTAACGGTGCAGGTGCTTTTCTGCACAGTGCTGATAGGTGCCACGCATACCGCGCTTGAAGATGCTGAAATAGCTTTCGATGGTGTTTGAATGAACGCCGCCACGGGCATATTCGCCGGAGCGGTGCTTGACTGACTGGTGATCGGTAAAGTGTTCATTCATGCCGCTGTAGAGGCGGCTTTCATCGGTATAGAGGATGCTTTCCCGGTGGACGTTCTGGGTTACCAGATCGGCAACGTTGATCTTGGTTGCCTGCTTCACATGGAAGGTCCGAACGCTACCACCACGCTCCACGAGGCCAAGGATGGCGCGTTTGTGTGACGGGCCGGTTTTACCGCCCTTGGTAAAGGGACGGCCCGAAGTGGTGTGAGTAGGTGCGGGACCGTCCTTCTTGCCGAAATAGGTTTCATCGGCTTCCACAATCTGACCGGAGCCGCCCATAGGTGCCAGACCACCATCGCGCATTGCTTCACGAATACGGTGCGCCATGAACCATGCGGTTTTCAGGGTAACGCCAAGGGTGCGGTGAAGCTGGTTAGCCGAAATGCCCTTTTTCGAGGAAGCCATAAGGAAGATCGCCTGCAGCCACAGGTGCATCTTGACGTGGCTGGCTTCAAAGATGGTGCCAATCTTCACGGTGAAGGGCTTTCGGCACTGGTAGCACTTATAGGTGCCAATCCGGGTGCTTTTGCCGCCCATCTTGCCGATGCGCTCACAGCCGCCGCAATGCGGGCAGACAGGGCCTTCCGGCC
>JAGRLQ010000257.1 GCA_020441735.1 Nitratireductor sp. | reverse complement strand
GAAACCGGCGGGCGGGTGGTGTTTCACCTGCAGCTTTCAGATGGCTCGACGGAAGTGTGGTTCTTCGACCTTGCCACGCAACAGGTCAGTGGCAAGCTGCGGTTGCGGTAGAAGGCTGGGACTTCTCTAATTCGCCTGCTTGATCCGGGCGGTTTCCTGCAGGGCGCGGACACGGTCGGCCAGCGTGTTGCCGCCTTCTTCCGCCTTGCCCTTTTCAGCCTGCCTGAGAATGTCGTGGATCGGTGAATCCTCGCCTTCGATTGCCGCCGTCATGGCGGTTACCTGGGCTGCCAGATCGTTGATGCGCTCGCGCAGCACGGCATTCTCCCTGCGCTCGCTTTCCCACTCGGCGCTGCCCTTCAGATTGGCGTCCGACAGGTGTTTCTGGAGCGCATCACGCTCCTTCTCGATGGCCTTCAACTCCTTGCGCAGGTCGGCCTTTTCCCTGTTGAGCACGGTCATCGCCTTGGAGACGTTCTCATTGGAGGCATCCGACAGGATCGCTTCCATGCGCAGGGTCGCCTTGGCGAGGTCGGCCTCCAGCTTCGTCGTTTTCTTGCGCTCGTCCATCAGCATGCGGGTGAGTTCGTTGCTGGAATCGTCCTCGGTCTGTGAGGAGGAGCGCATCTGGTTGACGTTGCGCTCAGCGCCCTGAAGGCGCTCTTCCAGTTCGGTGTTGAGCTTGGTGGTGCGGGCAAGCCGGTCCTCGGTATCGCGCTGGCGTTTTTCGGCCGACGCGATTTCGCTTTCCAGCCGGGCGATACCGGCGCGCAGGGCATTGGCCTCTTCCTGCAACTGCGCTCTTTCGGCCTCTACACTGCCGGCACGGTCGGTGTACTCGTCGAGATTGGTCTGTTTGGCGACCAGTTCGATGCGGCGGGAATCGGCTTCGGCCTTGGCCTCGTGGAACTTGCGCTGCATTTCCTCGAATTCATGTGCCTTGGCATCAAGGCGGGCTCGGGTCTGTTCCAGTTCCTTGCCGGTTGAAGCCAGTTGTTCCTCGCGCTGGCTGAGCTTGGCGCGCAGATCGGCGCTGCGAGATTCAAGCTCTTCCACCATGCGGATCTTTTCGCGACTTTCCTCGGCGAGTTTGGCCAGTTCGTCGCGCTTTCGGTTGATCTCGATGACCTGGCGCGAGGCCTTGTCCTGAAGTTCCTCGACGGACATTTCCAGCCGGCGCGTACTCATGGCGAATTCGGCGCGCAACTGGTCCTTGTCGGCCTGGACCTCGTTGAGGGTGAGGGGAACGGAGCTCTCGATGCGCCGTTTGGTCAGGACCACGGCCCGGTTCCAGATGGCGGGCGATATCATCAGGGCAATCAGCGCGGAGGCCAGAAAGCCGAGAACGAAATACAGGACACCTTCAAACACGTTTGCAGCCCTTAACAGATTACGCGGGGACAGAAATCATCATGACATGAAAGCCAGGCGCTTTCCACGTTAAGTGATTGTTAACCGCCAAAAATGACGTTTTTGGGTTAATTGCCCCGGTAACAGACCCGGCCAGGCAGGAAGCGGCGATCACGACTGGCGGAAGGGCACAAAAAAGAGGCCCGCAGGCCTCTTTCAGGATCGATCCGCGACTGGTGTTGCTCAGAAAGGATTGATCATCGGCCGTGTGGAGAGTTTCAGATAGCCCACATTGGCACCGAGGCGTACACCAAGACCGGTGCGGATGGGAACCAGATGAACGCCGCGGTTGGTGAGCGCCGTCACGCCGACGCCGCCGACGAGATAGGCTGAACCCGAAACGCCGAAATAGCGGCGGTAGAGGGTCGGCACATCGGGCAGGTTGTAAACCAGCATCATGGTGCGGTTACCGTCGACACCATAGTCCCAGCCGATGGAGGGCCCCTGCCAGTAGACTTTGTGATCGCCGGCATTCTTGGTGTAGAGGACGCCTTCGCCGTAGCGCAGGCCGCCGATGAAGGCACCGCCTGCCTCTTCGCCGAGGATGTAACCGTTCGGCATGCCGCGTTCGGCAAAGGCCCGCTCGATGGCCGAAGCCAGCGCGCCGGAAGTCTTGCCGAAGAAATTGTGTCCGGCATCGACGATTTCCTGCGCCGTGTAGTGCTGGCTTGCCTGGGCGTTGGCCGGCTTGGCGTGAACCACAAGGGCGGTGAAGACGGCGATGAAGAATGCAACTTGCAGAATGAAGCTCACAATCCTGCTGCCATGGATGCCGGTTTCGGCGCCTTTGGTTTCGGATGCATTCCAGGTGAGTTCTGGCATGGGAATCTCCTTCCCGCTTTGGAAACGGGTGCGTTGCGCTTTGGTGAAGAAACTATGAATGCAATTGCTTGCCAGAAGGTGAATCAAATGTGGCAATGCCGTGGAGATGTGGCTCAAAACGGGATTTGTCCGGCCTCGCGTGGGCATCGTGTGGGCAGCGCGGGCAGGGGTGCTTTAAAGCAGGCTTTTCATTGTGTAACTCTGAACGGGTATTCGCAGTCTGATTCGGGATGATTCGCGGCAATTTGGGGCCTGTTCGGCTCATTTGTGTGCGGCCGGCGGGAAACGAACAGACAGGTCAACAACACGGCCAACAGAACGGGGAAATCTATGCCAGCCTTGCCAGACATATCCGACATGGACCTTGCCGCACTTTTGTGCAGCCGCGTGTGTCATGACATCATTTCGCCGGTCGGCGCCATCGCCAACGGGCTTGAACTGCTGGATGACGACAGCGATGCGGAGACCAAGGAAATCGCCATGGGGCTGATCCGATCCTCGGCGACCAATGCCTCTTCCAAGCTGCAATTTGCGCGCATCGCCTTCGGCGCGGCGGGGTCGGCGGGTGCCGACATCGACACGGGCGATGCCCAGGCCGTGGCGCAGGGATATTTCGCCAATGAAAAGAAAACCGACCTGGAATGGTCCGGCGAACGGTCGCTGATGCGCAAGAACAAGGTCAAGCTGCTGCTCAACCTGTTGCTAGTGGCGTTGCATGCCATTCCCCGCGGGGGCAAGATTACCGCCAGTTTCGAGGATCCCAACGGCACGCCGAGTTTCAAGGTTGTTGCCAGCGGCACCAATGCGCGCGTGCCGCCGGTCTTTCTCGACCTGCTGAACGGCACGCATAGCGAGCCACTCGATGCCCATGGAGTGCAGCCACTCTACACGCTCAAACTGGCGGCAAGCGAAGGCATGAACGTTTCCGCCAAACTCGATGGCGAAGACGTTATCTTCGAAGCCAAAGCGGCCTGACGGGGATTATTCCTTCCTGAGAAATCAAATGGTTCCGGCCGCCAGCCCCGAGGGACTGGCGACCGTCATTGCGTAACGGTCATCAGACTATCTGGGGCGTTGTAATCCTCAAACCCTGCGCAATCCCTTCACTTATTCCAGGTCCGCATCTTAAGTGCCGGCGGGCAACAGGTGTGTGTGCCCTGTCACAAGTCCGGCGGGCGGAGGGTGGCGGAGAGGAAGGGGCTGATTTACCGGCCGTTAACGCTGAAAAAGGCTGATCTACCGGTTTCGGCGTGCAAACCGGGCACGTTTACCGTTTCTTTTTCCAGTTGCGATAGCATCGGGGCATCAACAATTGCAGGCATGCATGCGCGGCCATTGCTGCCAGCTGCGTGCCAAGGAAGAACGCCGTGAAGATTTTCATGATCGCAGACGATTCCCCGGTCATCCGCAAGGTGGGCAAGAGGATTATCGAAGACCTCGGTTTCATCGTTGTCGAGGCGGCTGACGGCCTGCAGGCCCAGGCGATATGCTCCGACAACATGCCGGACGGTATTCTGGTTGACTGGGACATGCCGGGCATGGACGGTCTTGAGCTGGTTCAATGGCTTTCGGCCTATCCCAAGGCGGAGAAGCTGAAAATCCTGTTCTGTACCAGCGAGGTCAACGTGCCGCTGATGACCAGGGCAAAACGCGCTGGTGCGTCCGGTTTTCTGCTGAAGCCGTTCAACCGGAACCAGATCTCCGGCAAATTTGCAGAAATAGGGCTGCTTGACGTGCCGCCGGTCGCTGCCTGAAGCAGGCCGCCGGTACTTGAACAATAAAAAACCCGCCTTGAAGGCGGGTTTTTTGTTCGTGAATGGTTTTATGCTCAGACCGCTTCGGCCATCTCGCTGGCATCCGGCTCGCGCAGGACATACCCGCGGCCCCATACGGTCTCGATGTAATTGAGCCCGCCGGCGGCAGCTGCAAGCTTCTTGCGCAGCTTGCAGATGAAAACGACGATGATCTTGAGTTCCGGCTCGTCCATGCCGCCGTAGAGATGATTGAGGAACATCTCCTTGG
>JAGRLQ010000029.1:6049-34387 GCA_020441735.1 Nitratireductor sp. | reverse complement strand
GGACCGAGACGGAGACATCGGCGTGGATACGGACCCTTACGAAGTCCGCATGACCCGCCAGCGCCTCGTCGATGCCGTTGTCGACGACCTCATAGACCATGTGGTGCAGGCCCGAGCCGACATCGGTATCGCCGATATACATGCCGGGGCGCTTGCGCACTGCATCAAGGCCCTTGAGAACCTTGATCGATTCAGCGCCGTAGTCGCCGTTCGGCTTGCCCTCATCGGGGGTTTCATCCGGCGTTTGCGGAGTGTCGGTCATGCAAGAATATCCAGGTTTTGCCGCCTTGTTTGCCGCCGATTACGCTGTCTGACGCAGCCCTTCGAATCGCGGCACTTTCCCTGTCCAAAATATAGGCTTTTTGGCCGCAAAAACCAAATCTCTGCACCGTCTTTTTCACCCTTCCAAATGCCCGGAGAAATCACCGGCAGCGCAATTGTCCGGCAGGTGGAAAAGCGCCACAATCCGGCGCTATCAAACCTTGTAGCGAACCGCCCGCCCGGCACTTTGGCAATACTTTCATGGACGCCCGAACAGAGCCCTTCGTTCCGCCCCATCCCGAGCCGCGCACCGAGTTGCCCTCGATGCTGGAAGTGGTCCGCACGGCGCTTCGAAACCCGCTCGAACTGTGGGGCGTGCCCTCCTACACCAAGCCGCACATCCTGACGCGGTTCCTCAACGAGCGAACGCTGATTGCCAACGATCCCGGGCTGATCCGCCACATCCTGGTCGACAATGCGAAGAACTACCGTATGGCGACCATCCGCCAGCTCATCCTGCGGCCGATCCTGCGAGACGGTCTGCTGACGGCGGAGGGCGATGTCTGGAAGCGCTCGCGCAAGGCGATGGCGCCTGTGTTCACGCCGCGCCACATTAACGGTTTCGCTGCCTCGATGCTGGCAAGCTGTGAAGCATTCTGCGAGCGCTATGAAGGCGACGGGGAGACCCGCGAGATCAGCCAGGACATGACGGAGCTGACCTACGAAATCCTGGCGGAAACGCTGTTTTCCGGAGAGGTAGCGGGCGAGAGCGAAGACTTCGCAGACGACGTCAACCGGTTGCTCGACACGATGGGACGCATCGATCCCCTCGACCTCATCAAGGCGCCGCAATGGGTGCCGCGGCTGATGCGCCTGCGCGGCTACCGGGTGATGGAGAAGTTCCGGCAGCTGGTACGCGATACGGCAGATCAGCGCCGCGCAAAGATGCAGCAACAGCCCGACGCCGTGCCGGAGGATTTCCTCACCCTGCTGCTGCGCGCGGAAGGACCGGACGGGCTTTCGCCTCAGGAGATCGAGGACAACATCATCACCTTCATCGGCGCCGGGCACGAAACCACGGCGCGGGCGCTGGGCTGGGCGCTGTTCTGCCTTGCCAATGCACCGGCTGAACGTGAGACCGTGGAAGCGGAAATCGACGGGTTGCTGGGTAGCAAAGCCGTGCCGCCGCCACAGAACTGGCTGGCACTGCTGCCAAAGACACGCGCCGTATTCGAGGAAGCGATGCGGCTCTACCCGCCGGCACCTTCGATCAACCGGGCGGCCATCGAGGAAGACCGTTATGGCGATGTCGTCATTCCCAAGGGGATTACCGTGCTGGTCATGCCCTGGACCCTGCACCGCCACCGAGCGCTGTGGGAAGAACCTGACGCCTTCATCCCGTCGCGCTTCTGGCCGGAAAACCGAGAGACCATCGACCGGTTCCAGTACCTGCCCTTTGGCGCCGGCCCGCGCATCTGCATCGGCGCCAATTTCGCGCTGCAGGAAGCGGTGATCGCGCTTGGCGTCCTGCTGCACCGCTTCCGCTTCGACATGGCAGAAGGCGCCAATGATCCCTGGCCGGTGCAGAAACTCACCACCCAGCCCGAAGGCGGCATTCACATGACGGTGACGCGGCGATAGCGGTTTGTCTGAAAGTCGGATGGCTGTGGCGACCGGCCTCCCCCTTGAGGGGAGACACGCGATTGCGAGTGCACAGCACGAAGCAGAGCGGGTGGGGGTAACAAGGTCTCAATAGGGCCAGATCTTTGTTGGCTCCCCGGATCGATCCCGGGATCGCGACCCCCACCCTCTATCCCTCCCCTCAAGGGGGAGGGAGGAAGGCAAGCCGCCTACTCTCCCAAGCCGTCGAACAGGGCCGTGGAAAGATAGCGTTCGGCGAAGCTGGGAATGATGACGACGAGGTTCTTCCTGGCGAATTCCTTGCGCTTGCCCACCTTGATCGCGGCGGTCAGGGCTGCGCCCGAGGAAATGCCGACCGGCACGCCTTCAAGCTTTGCCACTTCGCGCGCCATGGCAAAGGCTTCATCGTTGGTTACCTGCACGATCTCGTCATAGACTTTGGTGTCGAGCACGCCGGGCGCAAAGCCCGCGCCGATGCCCTGGATCTTGTGCGGACCCGGGTCGCCGCCCGAAAGCACCGGCGAATCGGCCGGTTCGATTGCCACGACATGCAGTTTCGGGTTCTGCTTCTTCAGGTATTTCCCCGCGCCGGTGATCGTACCGCCGGTGCCGATGCCGGAAACGAAGACGTCGACCTTGCCCTTGGTGTCGTTCCAGATTTCGGGGCCGGTAGTCTTGCGGTGGATTTCGGGGTTGGCCGGGTTCTCGAACTGCTGGGGAATGACGGCATTCTTCGTCTTCGCGGCCAGTTCCTCGGCGGCGGCAATCGCGCCCTTCATACCCTTGGGACCTTCCGTCAGAACGAGTTCGGCGCCAAGCAGGGCGAACATCTTGCGGCGCTCGATGGACATGGTTTCGGGCATGGTGAGGATCAGCCGGTAGCCCTTCTGGGCGGCGGCGAAGGCCAGCGCAATCCCTGTATTGCCGGAGGTCGGCTCGACCAGCACGCTCTTGCCGGGCTTGATGATGCCCTTCTTCTCCATGGATTCGAGCATGTTGACGCCGATGCGGTCCTTGACCGAGGCGATCGGGTTGAAGAATTCGAGCTTGGCAAGCAGGTTTGCCTGCACGCCATGCTTTTTCGCCAGCTTGTCGAGGCGGACAATCGGCGTGTCGCCGATGGTATCGGTGATGTCTTTGAAAATACGGCCGCGGCCAGGTGTCTTTGCCATGGGGATGCTCCTCAATACAGTTGAGCGGAGTAGATCACGGCTTGCGGCCGGTTTCCAGAAACCCGTATCGCCAGCGGCGGCAATGATAGAAGATTTTTTCTATTGCCATGCTCTTGGCAGGCAAAGATTGGCGTGGCCGATGCCAGTCAGCCCCAATCAGCCCCAATCAGCCTCTAGCTACGATCCAGCCTGCCGCGCCGGTCATGGCAAGGGCAGCCGACCGGTTGAGCCGCCGCAATGCCCGTGGATCGGTGAAGACCATCCGGGCGCGGGCGGCAAGGGCGATATAGGGCAGCAGAACGGCAAACAGGACGAGAAAGGTCAGCAGGACCAGCACGCCGTAACCTGCCAGCGTTACGGCACCCAGGTCCATCACGGCGGGCAGGATCGCCATGTAGAAGACGATGGTCTTGGGGTTGCCGAGGGTGACGGCAAGCCCTGCGAGGAACGAGGCGATGCCGTCGCGCCGGCCGGCAGATTTCTCCACCTCCTGAATGGCAATCCCCTGCGTCCAGAAGCGCCAGGCGAGCCAGAGAAGATAGGCCGCACCCGCCAGCTTGATGACAAGGAAAGCGGTGGCGAACGCCTTGGCAATAAAGGCGAGACCCGCGATGGCCAGTGTCAGGTAGATCACATCGCCAACGGCAAGGCCGAGCAGCATGGGGACGGAACGGGCGAAACCGGTGCCGAGCGCCCTGCCGACAAGGGCAGCAACGCCGGGGCCGGGAATGGCGGCTGCGATCCCCAATGCTATGGCGTAGGCGAGAAAGGCGGTGAGGCTCATGAGGATGTTCTACCGTTTTCAGGAAACCAGGCGTTGTGATGCAACAGGCCTGCCGACTTGGCAAGCAGTCTCAGCTACCGGTTGAGCCGAAGCCGCCGCTGCCGCGTTCTGTCGAGGATGCGAGATCGGCAGTCTCGATGCGGGCACGGCTGACCGGCGCCAGGATCATCTGCGCAATGCGCATGCCGCGTTCGATGGCGAAATCCTCCTCGCCCAGATTGATCAGCAGGACCATGATCTCGCCGCGATAATCGCTGTCGATGGTGCCGGGCGTGTTGAGGCAGGTAATGCCGTGCTTGTAGGCAAGGCCCGAGCGCGGGCGAATCTGGACTTCGTATCCTTCGGGAATTTCGAGGATCAGGCCGGTCGGTACCAGGGCGCGCTTGCCAGGCGCGATCACCAGCGTTTCATCGACGGCGGCCCGGATATCCATGCCGGCGCTGCCGGATGTCTCATAGGCCGGCAGATCCAGCCCTTCACCATGGGGCAGGCGAACCACGCTGAGAGAAATTGCCGAATCCGTCATGTCATCTCCATTGTATTTCCGGCGTTACGGCGTGCCGCCAGCGCTCAGGACTGGCGTTCCAGACGGGCTTGCCGCCGAACGCGCGCCAGATCAAGCGGCAATTCGGCAGTTTCCTTGATTTCCTCCATCACGAAGGAGGCCGAGACATCCGTGAGCGGCACCTTGTCGATCAGGCGCTGATAGAGCTCGTCATAGGCCTTCACATCGGCGACGCGGGCATGAAGCACATAATCGAGATCGCCGCTCATGCGGAAGGCCGCCGTAATCTGCGGCATGGACTGGATCGCCGAGCGGAACGCCGCCAGCCATTCCCGGTCATGGCGCGAAGTGCGCACCAGAATGACAGCCAGCAGGCCAAGCCCCACCTTTCCGGCATCAACAAGTGCGACGCGGCCTTTTATATAACCCGACTCTTCAAGCCTTTTCATGCGCCGCCAGCAGGCATTACGGGACAGATGCACCGATTCGGCCAGCGCATCGGCGGTCAGCGAGGCGTCGCGTTGCAGTGCCCGCAGAATATTGAGATCAAATTCATCCAGATCGATCATGTGCGATATATTATCCCAAGATTAGCGCAAAATCATCAACAATTTCGGATATATGCCTCAGCGAAGCGGGATAAGTTTGAATCGTTAGCCAGATTTGCCGGTCAACATCTGCAAATCAATCAAGTCAGCCAATCAAGTCAGTCTGGGGGGAAACCATGTCGCAACTGATCAGCAAGCTCTTCATCTCGCACCCGCAATCGGTGGAGGAGAGCTATGGCGAGCACGCCCTGTTCGCTTTCCGCTTTTCCATGATGCTGTTTGCAGCCGCGTTTGCCGCGCTCATCCACGCCATCATTCCGGGCCTGTTCGAGAAAACCGCCAGCGGGATTGTGCGGCGCCTGTATGAACGCACCCACAACCGGGGGCGCTAGGGAATGTGCCGCTGGGCCGCCTATCTCGGGCAACCGGTCTATATCGAGGAAATCGTTGCGTCGCCCCGCCACTCCCTGATCGAACAGTCCCAGGCAGCAAGCGAATGCAAAACCAGCGTCAATGGTGACGGGTTCGGCCTTGCCTGGTATGGCGAGCGGGCCGAGCCGGGCCTCTACCGAGACATTCTTCCCGCATGGTCAGACTGCAATCTGCGGCACATCGCTAAGCAGGTACGTTCGCCGCTGTTTCTCGCCCATGTGCGGGCGTCGACCGGCACACCGACCAGCCGGCAGAACTGCCATCCCTTCGTCCACGGACAATGGTCCTTCATGCATAACGGCCAGATCGGCGGCTTCGCGCAGCTTCGCCGTGCGCTGGAGGGAGAACTGTCGGACGAATTCTATCATGCCCGCAGCGGATCGACGGATTCGGAACTTCTCTTCCTGCTGGCCCTTCAGGCCGGCCTTGAGGAAAATCCGGGCGGCGCGCTGATGCAGGCTGTGGAGATGGTTCTCAAGGCGGCCTCCCGCCTGGGCGTTCAACCGCTGGTCAGACTGACGGCGGCGCTATCGAACGGCCGGGAACTGCACGCTGTGCGCTATTCCACCGACCATATCTGCCCGACCCTCTACGTATCACAGGAAGCCATCGGGAAGGGCTGGTGCCTTGTATCGGAACCGCTGGACAGCCAGGACGGCAAATGGACCGCCGTCGAACCGGGCAGTTTTCTGACGATACGGGATGGCAGTCTGCACTGCGAGGCATTCGGAGGACAGCCGGCAGCCGGCCAGGAGAACACCAGTCTATCCGGAAGAGCTGCCTGACGAAGTCGCCTGATACGGCTTTGAAAGCCACTTCCTGATCTTCTCGCCAAGACGGTCCGGGGAGACGGGCTTGGCAAGATAATCGTCCATGCCTGCCTCAAGGCACTTTTCCATGTCGCCCTTGAGCGCATGAGCGGTGATCCCGACAATCGGCGTTTGATACTCACTGCCCTTTTCGAGCTTGCGGATTTCACGGGTGGCCTGAAACCCGTTCATCTCGGGCATGGAAACATCCATCAGGACAAGGCGCGGGCGATGTTCTTTCCACATCGCCACACCTTCCTTGCCATTTACAGCAATCTGGAAGTTGAAATTCGCCGCCTGCAATATCTGGCGGAAGACGATCTGGTTTACCTCGTTGTCCTCGCAGATGAGGATGTCGATGCGATCTGCATCCTCCGGATCCGCCGGCGCGGCAATGAAGGGGGCCTCCAGCTCGGCGGCGGTGAGTGGCTGCGCTTCCGCCTGCCCTTCCCCCTGCTCTTCCCCCTGGGCCTGCAGCACAGAAACAATCGTCTCCAATAGCAGCGAGGACCGGGTCGGCTTGGTCAGATGGCCGGCAATGCCCAGTGAGGAAAAGGTCTTGCCGTCACGGGTCTGGTCGACGGAGGTAAGCATGATGATCGGTATTTCAGCGATGGCCGGATCGCGGCGCATCTCCTGGATGAAATCGCCGCCATTCATTTCCGGCATCTGATAATCGAGAATGATGCAGTCGATTTTCAGCCCCCGTTCGGCAGCGAGGCGCAATATCGTCAGACCGTCCTCACCGTCCTTGGCGGCGGCTCCGTCAAACTTCCAGGTAGCAAGCTGCTCGCTGAGAATGGAGCGGTTGACCGGATTGTCGTCAATGACGAGGATGCGGGCAGCACTCACATCCCGCGGCGGGCGCTTGGCTGCCATTCCGCCGGCGTGTCCGGGCAATTCGATTTCAAACCAGAAATTGGAGCCCTTGCCGACGGCGGATTCGACGCCAATCCTGCCACCCATGAGTTCAACCAGCGAAGAGGCGATGGCCAGACCAAGGCCTGTGCCCTCATGCTTGCGGCTCGATGAGGCATCAACCTGGCTGAATTTGTCGAAAACCGTCCCCAGCTTGTCTTCGGGAATGCCGATACCCGTATCCTTCACCTCGAAACGCAGACGGTGGCGATCGGTACCGCCGCCAGAGTCCGGGGAAACATCCTGCGAAACGACGTTGACGTAGACATGGCCCTGCTCGGTGAACTTGACGGCGTTGCCAAGCAGATTGGTAATGATCTGGCGGATGCGCCCGACATCGCCGACCATCATCGCAGGCAGGGCCGGATCGACCCGAACGATCAGTTCCAGGTCCTTTTCGGCAACCCTTGAAGTGACCAGCGTCGCAACGTCCTCGATCGCCTCGGCCAGCTTGAAGGGAGCAGGATTGAGCTCCATCCGCCCGGCATCGATCTTGGAGAAATCGAGAATGTCGTTGATGATGGTCAGAAGCGCTGAACCGGATTTCACGATGACATCGGTGAACATGCGCTGTTTGGCATTCAGATCGGTTTTGGAAAGCAGTTCGGCCATGCCCATGACGCCGTTCATCGGCGTGCGGATTTCATGACTCATGTTGGCGAGGAATTCCGACTTGGCGTGATCTGCGTGCTGAGCCTGGCGGCGGGCGGTTTCCAGTTCCTGCTCATGCTCTTTCTGGCGGGTAATGTCGGAGATGGTGATGACGGCGCCGCCATGCAATCCGGGCGCTGCCTCGATCGCCAGCATGCGGCCCGATGGTGTCGCGCGTTCCACCCGGTGCATTTTGCCTTCGCGAATGTTGCTGGCAGCTTGTGCCGCTCTCGCCTGATCGCTCTCGACATGACCATAGTCACCGCGCTCGATGAGAAAACGGAAATATTCGTCGATGGATGTACCGACGCCGATGTCGTCGGGCAGTTCCAGCAGGTTCCGGGCCTTGACCGACATGTATTCGATCTTCTCACCGCTGAATATCATCAGCCCCTGCACCATGGCGGCAGTGGCCTGGGAAACCAGCCGGGAGGCTGCTTCGAAGTCCGTGCGGATGAGCATCTGCTCGGTGACGTTACGTCCGGAACCGATGTAGCCTGTGAAATTGCCATCATCGTCGAACAGCGGCGTGCCGCTGGTGGCAACCCACATCTCCTCCTGCCGCTCCTCCGACCACATCCTGTAAATGAAGTCCTTGAAGGGCTGATGCGCCTCTATGGTTTGAAGATGGCTTTCGAAATCAGGATTGGCCTCCAGATCGACGCTCAATTCCCGGCGTGTTCGTCCGAGGATCTGCTCCGGGCGGACACCGATCGCTTCATAGATTTGCTCGGACATGAAGGAAAAGTGCAGGTCCTGATCCATTTCCCAGAACCAGTCGGCTGCGGTTGCGGCAAAATCCTCCAGTTTCTGGCGGCTCTTTTCGATCTCGCCTGTCAGATCCTCGAGCTTGCGCTCGCGCCTGCGGATATCCGATACGTCGTTGACGACAACACAGACATAAGCCTCACCATCACCATCCTCGAGGCGCTTGCAGGTGGAGACGACATCCATCACCTCGCCGCCGGGATTCTTCCAGGTCTCCTCGACGGCAACCGGCCTGCCGGTCTTGAGCACGATGCGCTCGCGGGCCTCGAGCTTGCGGGCGGTAGCTTCACCGGCCACATCGGACAGATCCTTGCCGATCATCGACTGGCGGGACCTGCCGTGGAGTGCTGCAAAGGCATCGTTGACCATGACGTAGCGCAGGGAGGAATCCTTCACCGCGACGGGATTGGCCAATGTCTCCAGGGCAATGGCTGAAAGCTCCTCGCTCTGGTCGCTTTGCCTCGATTCGGTGATATCCCGCCGGATGGAAAGGGTACCGGCATCGTGCAGAGGGTGGTCGATAGCCGAAATCAACCTGCCGTCCGGCGAGGTGTATTCCCGCTCCTGGCCCATTCCGTTTTCGCGGATTTCAACCTGCTTTTCGACCCATTCCTGCTCACGGCCCTCAATCTCGATCGCGTCGCTCGACCCGGCGTATTCCGTCAGGCATTCGGCAAACGACATGCCGGTCCGCAGTTCGGGGCAGGCGTAGAAAAGTTCACGAAAACCGGCATTGAAGGCAACCAGCCTGTCGTCCTTGTCCCAAAGGGCAATGGCGACATCCAGCTTGGAGATCAGGCCACCCAGAACGGCGGCCAAAAAGTCGGCATCCCGATCGGCAACAATTGCCATGCTGTGGGCGGTGGTTTTGCCACCTCCCCTGGCGCCGGACTTCCTGTTTTCTCGCTCCATCGAAGTTCCACACCTGACTGGCCGGCAGAGTGCCGGGTTGTTTGCAAGGTGCACGTTGCCGCAAGATACCGATGCAAGATTCGATACAGCGGTTTTCTGCCCCACCTGAGTAGTGCCGTGTCAGAGTTAATAACGGGTGAACGCAGCCGGATTTTGAGCATACCCGGGAGTAACGGACAGGGCCGCGTCAGTCAGGCAATCGTGGTGGTGGCAGCCAGATGATCGCAAATGCGCGCGGCCAGGCGTTCAGCCACCTGTTTCTTGGTCAGTTCGGGCCATTCCTCAACGCCATCACGTGACAGAATGCGTACCCGGTTGCGGTCGCCTCCCATCACGCCACCCGCATCACCAATGCCGCTATCGGGCGAGACGTCATTGGCGACGATCCAGTCGGCCTTCTTGCGTTCCAGCTTGGCCTGGGCGTGTTCGACGATCTTCTCGGTTTCAGCGGCAAAGCCGATCAGCAGGCCGGGGCGCTGCTTGTGATGACCGAGGCCCTTGAGAATGTCCGGGTTTTCGGTGAGTTCGAGATGGGAAGGCCCCTTGCCACCCTCCTTCTTCATCTTCTCCGTCGCCTCGCCTTTCGAGCGCCAGTCGGCGACAGCGGCCACCATGACGGCGATGTCGGCAGGCAGCGCCGCCTCCACCATGCGCTGCATCTCGCGGGCACTTTCAACACGCACCACCTCGCAGTCCCTGGGATCGGGGATGGAAACCGGCCCGCTGACGAGGATCACTTCGGCACCGAGTTCGGCAAGGGCTGCAGCGATGGCGTGGCCCTGCTTGCCGGAAGAACGGTTGGCGATGTAGCGCACGGGATCAATCGGTTCATGGGTGGGGCCGGAGGTGACGATGGCCCGCTTGCCGCGAAGGGGCTTCGGCCTCGTATCAAGCAGTTCGCCAATGCGCTCGACAATCTGCATGGGTTCGGCCATGCGGCCTTCGCCGGCCTCGCCGGATTCGGCCATTTCGCCCGCCATCGGGCCGATGAAATGAATGCCGTCCCGGCGCAGGGTTTCGGCGTTGCGGCGCGTTGCCCTGTGGCTCCACATCGCCGGGTTCATGGCCGGCGCGATCAGCACGGGGCGGTTGGTGGCAAGCAGGACGGTGGAAGCCAGATCATTGGCGAGCCCGTTTGCCATCTTTGCCATCAGGTCGGCAGTTGCCGGGGCCACAACGATCAGATCGCAATTGCGGGCCAGCCGGATGTGGCCGACATCCTGCTCGTCTTCCCGGTCGAAGAGATCGGTGAAGACCTTGTCGGCAGTCAGCGCCCCGACGGAAAGTGGTGTGATGAACTGTTGAGCGGCCGCCGTCATGACCGCACGAACATGAACACCGCGCTCGCGCAGGCGGCGGATGAGATCAAGGCTCTTGTAGGCGGCAATCCCGCCGGAGATAATCAGCAGCACGCACTTTCCGGCTGCCGGAAAGCCCGCAATAGGCGGTTCGGAGGATGATCCGGCTGCGGCCACCGGGATTGCCGGATAGTCCGTTGATTTGTGTTCAACAATCCCCGCCGTCAGCCCAGGGGATCCCTGCTCCAGTTCCGCCAGCAGCAGGCGGGCTTCCTCCTCCATGGAGCGGCCGTTTTGGGCGGCCCGCTCGCGCAGGGCCTGCTTGGTGGACTCGTCGAGATTGCGTATGGTGATGCTTGCCATGGCGCTAACATGGCATTTGATTGCATTGATTTCAAGATGATGATTGCAATGCAATCACTCTAGTTGAAGAATACCTGCCAGGCGAGCAGGGCGGCGATGACCCACAGGGCAATATGGCCCCATCGGGAATGGCGGGCTTCCGCCCTGCCGATCTTTTCCACCGTTTCGGGCGAAAGGCGGAAACCGGTCTCTCCCATCTCCGCCATTTCCTGCGCCAGCTTCTCGGCGCGTTCGGAAAGTTCCGGCAGCTGACGGGCAAGGTGCAGGCCGGCCTTCAGCCCGTCTCGGGCGTCGGTTGCAAAGGCTGCCGGACCCAGATTTCGGCGGATCCAGTCGCCGACCACAGGTTCAGCCGTCTTCCACATATTGAAATGCGGGTCGAGCGTACGGGCGACGCCTTCAACGACGACCATGGTCTTCTGCAACAGCAGCAGTTCTGGCCTCGTCTCCATGTCGAACAGGTCGGTAACCTCGAACAGCAGGGTAAGCAGCTTGGCCATGGAGATGGTTTCAGCCGACTGGCCGTGGATCGGTTCGCCGATGGCCCGGATCGCCTGGGCGAAACTTGCCGTGTCATGACGGGCGGGCACGTAACCGGCCTCGAAATGAACCTCCGCCACGCGGGTGTAATCGCGGGTAATGAAGCCGTAGAGGATTTCAGCCAGGAAGCGCCGTTCCTTCTTGCCCAGCCGCCCGGCAATGCCGAGATCGACGGCGACGATATCGCCAGCCTCATCAACAAACAGATTGCCGGGATGCATGTCGGCATGAAAAAAGCCGTCGCGCAGGGTGTGGCGCAGAAAGGACTGAACCAGCGTTGCCGCCAGTTGCTCGAGATCGTGGCCGGCATCGCGCAGGCCCTCGACATCGGAGAGCTTGATGCCATCGACCCATTCCATGGTGACGCAGTCGCGGCCGGAAAGTTCCCAGTCGACCTGCGGCACGCGAAAACCCGGATCGCCCTGCGTGTTCTCGCCCAATTCCGAAAAGGCGGCTGCTTCCAGCCGCATGTCCATTTCGATCTTCGCCGACTGGGCAAGCGTGTCGGTGACGGCAACGGGCCTGAGCCGCCGCGACGCCGGAATGTGCTTTTCCTGCAGACGGGCAAGCGTGTAGAAGGTCTCGAGATCCCGCCGGAAGCGTGGCCTGACGCCCGGGCGGATCACCTTGACGGCGACGGTTTCACCATCGCGCTTTCGCACCGCCTTGTGCACCTGGGCTACGGAGGCCGCCGCTACCGGTTCGGAAAAATCGGAGAACATGCCGTCGAGCGGGCGGCCGAGCGAAGCCTCGATCTGGCGAATGGCCTCGGCACGGGAAAACGGCTGCATGCGGTCCTGCAGCAATTCCAGATCGCGGGCAATCTCGGAACCCACCACATCGGGACGGGTTGCCAGAAACTGGCCGAGCTTGACCCAGGAAGGACCAAGCCGGTTGAGCGCGATCGAGAGTTTTTCCGAGCGGGTTGCGGTTTTTGCCCGCGAACGGCGGATGAGGCCGGCAAGCTTCTGGCCGAGGCGGGCCGGCGGCGGCAGGGGATCGGATGGCAGGGCGGAAATCACCCCTTCCCTCGCGAGTACATAGCCCGCGCGTGCCAGTGAAACGAGATTGCCCAGCGTACTCATCGCGGATCAGAGCTTCCAGCCGGAATGAAGTGCCGAGATGCCGCCCGAGAAGTCGGACCAGTCAGTGCGGGAAAAACCGGCACGGGCAATCATGGCGGCAAAGTCGCGCTGATTGGGAAACTTGCGAACCGACTCGACCAAATAGCGGTAGGGCTCGCCGTCGCCGGCAACCACCTTGCCGATTTCGGGGATGACCCGCATCGACCATTCGTCATACAGGCGGTCAAGCACCGGCATACCGACCTCGGAAAACTCGAGACAGAGGAACCGCCCGCCGCGCTTCAGCACGCGGAAGGCTTCGGCCAGCGCCTGATCGATATGCGGCACGTTGCGGATACCGAAGGCGATCGTATAGGCGTCGAACGTGTTGTCCTCAAACGGCAGTTTCTGGGCGTCGGCCTCGACAAAATCCACAAGGCCGTCGAGCTTGCGGCTCACGGCGCGCTTTTTTCCGACTTCCAGCATGGAACCGTTGATGTCGAGCACGGTGGCCTTCACATTTCGGTTCGCTGCCTCGACAATGCCGAACGCAATGTCGCCGGTACCGCCCGCCACATCGAGGACATGCCAGCCGCAACCGGGCTTCTTCGGCGGGGCGAGGCGGGAAATCATCGCATCCTTCCAGACGCGGTGCATGCCGCCCGACATCAGATCGTTCATGACATCGTAACGGCCCGCCACCTTGTGAAAGACGTCGTTGACCAGCGGCTGCTTCTCTTCGCTGTCGACCGGCTGATAGCCGAAGCTCGCCGACAGTTCGTCAGCCGATTTCGATCTTGTCTTCGCGTTCTGAACGGGCATGGTGTTATTCCGGTAATCGAATTGCGGCGGCCCTCTGCCGGCAGCCCATTCCTATATGCAGGCGTTATAAACAGCCAGAGCGGATATGGCACCCCACGGGGAGAAACGGAGACAAATTGGCGTTAACGAAAGACCATAGCGGAGCCTGCCGGCAATTGAATGCGGCAGCTTCCCGCAGGGGCGCTCCGGTTGCCACGGGGAAAGGACTGCGCCATGCCTGAACTGCCGGAGGTCGAAACCGTCAGGCGGGGGCTCGCGCCGGTAATGGAAGGGGCGGTGATTACGGCTGCCGAAGCGCGGCGGGCGGATTTGCGGTTCCCCTTTCCCGAGCGCTTCAGCGAACGCCTGGCAGGCCGCAGCATCACCGCCATGGGCAGGCGGGCGAAGTATCTGACCGCCGACCTTGACGACGGCACGGTGCTTGTCATGCATCTGGGCATGTCCGGCTCTTTCCGCATCGAGGCCGAGGCGGGGAGCAGCCTGCCCGGCGTCTTTCACCATGACCGCTCGAAACAGGCAGCCCATGACCATGTGGTCTTTCATCTTGCCCATCCGCAGCATGGTGCAGTGCGGGTGATCTACAACGATCCCAGACGGTTCGGCTTCATGGACCTGATCGGGCGCAGCGCCTTCGACGAGCATCCGTTCTTTCGCGATCTCGGCATCGAACCGACCGGCAATAGCCTGTCTGCCGATTATCTGGCAGCGCGTTTTGCCGGCAAGCGCGCACCGCTCAAGGCTGCCCTGCTCGACCAGAAGCTGGTCGCCGGGCTCGGCAATATCTATGTCTGCGAGGCGCTGCACGGGGCCGGACTTTCGCCCAAGCGGCTTGCCGGCAGCCTGACCACCCGGAGCGGAAAGCCATCCAGGCGGCTCGGACCGCTGGCAGATGAAATCCGCAAGGTGATCGCCAGGGCAATCGAGGCCGGAGGCTCCTCATTGCGCGACCACCGCCAGGCCGATGGCAGCCTTGGATATTTCCAGCACCAGTTTGCCGTCTACGACCGGGAGGGCCAACCCTGCCCGAAGCAGGGGTGCGGCGGCACAATCCGCCGGATTGTGCAATCAGGGCGCTCGACCTTCTATTGCGCCACCTGCCAGCGATGATCCTGCCGGATTTTCAGTCCCGAAGCGTTGACTTTAAGCCCATTATCCCCTTATAAGCGCCACGAAATTCCGGCGGCTCATCTCGGAAGATGTGGGCCGCCGTGTTTTGTTGTGCTGCGGCAGCGATGATCCATCAGCAAGCCATCCCAGCCAGGGCTGATCAGCACGCAAAACCGGAAACCCGAACATGAACGCCCAAAAGGGCATTTGAGAAAGTCCGATCATGGCAAACACTGCCTCAGCAAAAAAAGCGGTTCGCAAGATCGCTGCCCGCACCGAAGTCAAAAAGGCAAACCGCTCGCGCATGCGCACCCATGTGCGCAAGGTTGAAGAAGCAATCGCTTCCGGCGACAAGGAAGCCGCCAGCAACGCCTTCAAGTCGGCCCAGCCGGAGATCATGAAGGCGGTAGCCAAGGGCATCCTGAAAAAGAACACGGCAGCGCGCAAGGTTTCGCGCCTGGCCAAGCGCCTGAAGGCCGTCAGCGCCTAACAGCCGGTTTTGCTGCCGACCGGCAGAGAAACCTCAGCCGGCGACGGCATTCAGCTACAAAGCATCAAACGTTTGACAGAACCCCGCCGGCAAGCGGGGTTTTTGTTTGCTGATTTTTCAAGTATATTTTGGTGGCAGGAAAGCGGCCTGACCAAACGGAAGCTCACTGCCTTGGTGGTTTTCCGAGGCAAATATTCCGAAACAGCACGAATTAGAGGCTTATTTTCCGTTATTTTTTTTCCTTTTTAAATCAGCGCTTTATTACATGGTCTCTCAGAATATAATCCTATCACCAGATTTTTCAGCATTTTCCGAGTCAATACCCCGCATGGGAGAAAAATTTTTTCGCCCTTTGCGGCGTGGTCGCGATTGTTGTGTGGAAGCGGCAAAAAACCATTGAATCACAAGCTGTTTTGGAATTGCGAATTCCTCGAATCAAGGTGCCGGAAGCGGCAAAAAAAATTACTTTTCGCAAAAACGCCGATTGCCTGTTGCAAGGCAAAATCGGCCTGTGTAGGTTGATTTTCGTCGGCGGCAAACCCTAGGATTTCTGGGGTTTTCCGTACCCGGAAGAGGGGATTTCTTGTTTAGTGAAACCGGACGGATTGTCCGGCGGAACCTTGTTCAGCACGTGCTGCATGGGGCTGGGAATTCGCGTGCCTTCCAGGTGCCGGCCGAGCTGCATATTGCCGCCTGGGAGCGACTGTCTTTCGGGCTTTGCAATGGTGGCACAGGCTGTGGTTGCCTTCGCCCTGAAGGTCCTGCAGCCGTTTCAGGTGGGCTGGCCGGGGGGCTGGTTTGGCAGTCGGGTCTTGGCGGGAACGGCAAGACCGTGATGCCCACAAAGCAGCCGGGCACGGCGTCATCGCGTTTTGAACAAACGTGAGACGCTCTAGTAAAGCGTAACGGGGCGATTGCCTCTTCTTCTCCGGAAATTCCATTCCGGGGGCGGGGTGGTTTGCCGGAAAATCAAGGGCACGGGCCCGTGTGTTGTGCATGCGGACCCGAAGCCTCAGGGGAGGAGAATGAGCGGCATGTCCTATGCTGGCGACAAGAGCTGCCAGGAAACCTGGCATGCTCTTGAGACAGACGAAAATGCCGTGCTGGTCGACGTCCGCACCACCAGGGAATGGGAAATCATCGGCATTCCCGATCTTTCCTCTCTCGGCAAGGAGGCATTGTTCGTCGAATGGCAGATGTTTCCGGCCATGGACATCAATCCGGACTTTGCCGGAGCGGTGGACGCACAACTGAAGGCGATGGGCAGGGGCCACGACGCAGCCGTGTTCTGTCTTTGCCGGTCGGGCGTGAGAA
This sequence comes from Nitratireductor sp., assembly GCA_020441735.1. Taxonomy (GTDB): domain Bacteria; phylum Pseudomonadota; class Alphaproteobacteria; order Rhizobiales; family Rhizobiaceae; genus Salaquimonas. The sequence goes on along the minus strand of JAGRLQ010000029.1, from coordinate 17,988 downwards.
GCAAGGCGGCGGCAGCCGCGCTGACAGCTCTTGGATATACCCGTGCCTACAATGTCGAATCCGGGTTTGAAGGCATTCCGGACGAAAACGGAGAGCGGGCAAGGGTCAACGGATGGCAGCATGACAAGCTGCCCTGGAAAAAGGGGTGAATCGGCGCGGCGGCAACCGCGAAGAAACGGGCACAATAACAAACAAGCCGGCGGAACAGCCGGTAACGGACAATCAGGCGGGAATAATGAAACAAACAGGCGGCGAGACTTTCGAACCGGGGAAAACACAAGGCGGCAGCAAACTGCCACCAAAAGGCAACAACAAGGGTGAAGACCAGGCAGCGAAAAGCAGTGCCGACCATCCCGGCTGGATCAAGGTGCGCCAGCAGCTTCAGGCACAGCTTGGCACGGAGATTTTCAACAGCTGGTTTGGGCGCATCAAGCTGGTCGGCGCCGAAGGCGGCGTCGCGGTCCATTCCGTGCCGACGGCATTCCTGAAAAGCTGGATCAATTCGCATTACCGTGATCTGCTGCTGGAGCTCTGGCAGAAAGAGGACAAATCCGTTCTGCGTGCCGATGTCATCGTGCGGTCCGCCATACGCCGGAGCAATGTGCGCATTGCCAGCAAGCCGGAGAAGCCGGAAGGGACTGGCAGTGAGGAGCAGCGCAAGGGCAGTCAGCCATTCCTGGCAAGACCTTCCGCCTCGGGCCGCGGCACCGGTGAGGGCGAGCCCGGCTTTACCGGATCGCCGCTCGATCCGCGCCATACCTTCGCCAATTTCATCGAGGGCAAGTCGAACCGCATGGTCTATGCGGCAGCCCGTTCGGTGGCCGAGGGCGACGGTTCCTCGGTGCGCTTCAACCCGCTGTTCATCCACGCCAATGTCGGTCTCGGCAAGACCCATCTCCTGCAGGCGATTGCCTGGGAGACAAGGTTGCGCGACCCTTCCAAGAAGGTGCGCTATCTGACGGCGGACTATTTCATGTGGGTCTTCGCCAAGGCCCTGCACAATCACACCGCCCTGTCGCTGAAGGAAACCCTGCGCGATATCGATCTCTTGCTGATCGACGACATGCAGTTTCTCCAGGGCAAGGCCATCCAGGCGGAATTCTGCCATCTCCTCAATGAGCTGATCGACAGCGCACGGCAGGTGGTGGTGGCAGCGGACCGTCCGCCGACGGAGCTTGAAAGCCTCAACGAGCGGGTTCGTTCACGGCTCAAGGGCGGTGTGGCCCTCGATATCGAGACGCCGGACTACGAGTTGCGCAAGTCGATCCTCAACATGCGCTACGAGGAGGCCAAACGCGACCAGCCGGGACTCGAAATACCGGAGGACATCCGCCACTACGTTGCCCGTCAGGTTAATACGAGCTGCCGTGACATCGATGGCGCCTTCAACCAGCTTCTGCTGCAGCACCGCTATAGCGACGGGCCGGAAGGCTATGAGGAACTGGACAAGATGCTGCGGCACCTGATCCGTTCCGGCGATCACAAGCGGGTGCGCATCGAGGATATTCAGCGCGTCGTCGCACGGCAGTTCAACGTTGCCCGCAACGACCTTCTGTCCAACCGGCGCACCCAGCAGATCGTGCGGCCTCGCCAGATCGCCATGTATCTTTCCAAGATGATGACGCCCCGCTCGCTGCCGGAGATCGGTCGGCGCTTCGGCGGTCGCGATCACACCACGGTCTTGCATGCCGTGCGCAAGATCGAAGACCTGATGAGCGAGGACCACAAACTGGCCCAGGAAATCGAGCTGCTGAAGCGGCTGATCCTCGACTGAGGACGCCGCTGCTCCGTCCGGTGCCGATGGCGGTTTTCCCCAGCAAAGCCGCTGACGGGACTGTCAAAAACGCACAGACCATTGCAAAATGACGCGGATTTTCACAATCTGCGCTGCCCGGCAGAGGTTCCGGTTCGAACCTGCTGCGGGCAGAGCCAATCTGCCAGCCAGATCATCAGCGTCCGGTCTCACGGACGGTCCACGCCGCACCGGAGACAAAGCAGACGGGAACAGTCAAAATGCGTGTAACGATTGAACGGTCCAATCTTCTCAAATCCCTCGGCCATGTGCACCGGGTGGTGGAGCGCCGCAATACCATTCCGATCCTGTCCAACGTGCTGCTGACGGCAGAAGGCGGCGAACTGCAACTGAAGGCGACCGATCTCGATCTGGAAATCTTCGAAAAAGCGCCGGCAGTGGTCGAGCAGGCGGGATCGACAACCGTTCCCGCTCACATGCTGCATGACATCGTGCGCAAGCTGCCCGAAGGGGCGGAGGTCATGCTTTCCATGGAGGAAGACGGCAATTCGGTGAAGATCACCGCAGGCCGGTCACGCTTCACCTTGCAATGCCTGCCTCCGGTGGATTTCCCCGATATCACGGCGGGCGATTTCAGCCATACGTTCCGCCTTCCGGCTGCCAACCTGAAAAACCTGATCGACCGCACCCAGTTTGCGATTTCGACGGAAGAAACCCGCTACTATCTCAACGGCATCTATTTCCATACGGTGGAAGAAGACGGCAAGCTGGTACTGCGCGCCGTGGCAACGGACGGACACCGCCTTGCCAGCGCCCAGGCCGAAGCCCCTTCGGGTTCGGAAGGCATGCCGGGCATCATCGTGCCGCGCAAGGCGGTGGGTGAAATCCAGAAACTGGTGGAAGACCCCGACGCGACAGTCACTTTCGAGGTCTCCGAAACCAAGATCCGGCTTTCGGTCGGCAATGTGGTGCTGACCTCCAAACTGATCGACGGCACCTTCCCTGATTATACCCGCGTCATCCCCACGGGAAATGACAAGGAACTGAAGATGGACCGGGCAACCTTTGCCTCCGCCGTCGACAGGGTCTCGACGATTTCCTCGGAACGCGGGCGGGCGGTCAAGCTGACCATCGGCGACGGACAGGTGGTGCTTGCCGTCAACAACCCGGAATCGGGCACGGCGACGGAAGAAGTGGCGGTAGGCTACGATGCCGATCCGCTGGAGATCGGATTCAACTCTCGCTACCTGCTCGACATCACCAATCAGCTTTCAAGCGATGAAACCACGTTCATGCTGGCCGATTCCGGCTCGCCGACGCTGATCCGCGACACCGGCGATGACGATGTGCTGTTCGTGCTGATGCCGATGCGGGTGTAACCTAAGTCCATCGCTTGCCGTTTCCCGCGCCATTTGTGCTATCTGTTGGGTGAATCAGTCCAACGCCGGACTTCGCGCCGGCCGAAAGGCATGCCATGGCCGGGCCGGAAAAAACAGCACAGCAGACGGATAGCGGTTTCGAGGCCGCACCCGTGCATCTTGAAGTGCTGCGGCTGACCGATTTCCGCAATTATTCCAGTCTCTCGCTCGACCTCGACCGACGCCATGTGGTGCTGACCGGAGAAAACGGTGCCGGCAAGACCAACCTGATGGAAGCCGTCTCCTTTCTGTCGCCGGGGCGCGGCTTGCGCCGTGCCGCCTATGACCAGGTCGGGCGGGCCAGTGGCTCCGGCGCCTGGAGCGTCTTTGCCCGTCTTAACGGCGCGCACGGGCCTGCCGATATCGGCACCGGGCTGACGGAAACGGCGGCGGGCGTCGAAACCCAGCGCAAGGTACGTATCAATGGCAGCCAGGCAAAGACCATTGATACCCTGCTCGAGCACAGCCGGATCGCCTGGCTGACACCCGCCATGGACGGGCTGTTTACCGGACCTGCCAGCGACCGGCGCAAGTTTCTCGACCGCATGGTGCTGGCGATCGATCCGTTGCACGGGCGCAGGGTGAGTGATTTCGAGAAGGCGATGCGCGGGCGCAACCGGCTCTTGTCGGAAGACAATGCGCCGGGCCAATGGCTCGATGCGGTGGAAACCCAGATGGCGGAACTGGCAACGGCCATTGCTGCTGCCCGGTGCGAGCTGGTCTCGCTCCTGTCTGCCGCCATCATCGCCCAGCAGGAGGCGGGTTCACCCTTTCCCGATGCGGTGGTGGCACTGGAGGGCACGCTTGAAAGCGCCCATGGAGATATGGCTGCAAGCGATCTTGAAGAAGAATATGCCGCCCGGCTGCGCGCCAACCGCTGGAGCGACAAGGGCGCGGGCCGCACGCTCGAAGGCCCGCATCGCAGCGACATTGCGGTTCATCACCGGCCGAAGTCGATGGCGGCAGCACTGTGCTCGACCGGCGAACAGAAAGCGCTGCTGATCGGCATGGTGCTAGCCCATGCGCGGCTTGCGCGCGAGATCAACGGTTTCGCGCCGATCCTGCTGCTCGACGAGATCGCCGCCCATCTTGACGAGAAGCGGCGCACGGCGCTGTTCGACATGGTCGACGGGCTCGGCTGCCAGGCCTTCATGACCGGCACGGACCGGTCGCTGTTTGATGCCATGGGTGAACGCGGCCAGTTCTTCACCGTGGCCGACGGCAGTGTTACAACAAGTTGAAACGCCAACCGATCTGCCGGAATCACACCCATGCTCGATGAACGCGAACTGGAACGCTATGCCCGCCACATCGTGCTGGCGGAAGTGGGCGGCGCAGGCCAGCAGAAGCTGAAGGCGGCGAAAGTGCTCGTCATCGGCGCCGGTGGGCTCGGCTCGCCGGTGCTGCAATATCTGGCGGCAGCCGGTGTCGGAACCCTCGGTGTCGTCGACGATGACACGGTCTCGCTTTCCAACCTGCAACGACAGGTGATCCATGACAGCACAGCGGTGGGCATGTCGAAGACGCAATCGGCAGCGCACTCCCTGCAACGCATCAACCCGCATGTGGCTGTCATTCGTCATGATACGCGTCTTTCGGCGGACAATGCCGAGGACCTGATCGCAAGCTACGATCTGGTGGTTGACGGTTCTGACAATTTCGCCACGCGCTATCTCGCGGCAGATATCTGCGAGAAGCTGGAAAAGCCGCTGGTGACGGCTGCTGTCGGCCGCTTCGACGGCACGTTGACGGTGCTGGTGCCGCATCTTGCCGACAGCGAGGGAAATCCCAATCCGCGCTATCGCGACGTCTTTCCCGAACAACCCGATGACGGGCTGCTGCCGACCTGTGCCGAGGCCGGCATTCTGGGGGCACTGACGGGCGTCATGGGCTCGCTGCAGGCAATGGAGGCAATCAAGCTGATTGCCGGGGTCGGCGAACCGCTCATCGGACGGTTGCTGCTGGTCGATGGCAAGGCGATGCGGTTCGAGACCGTGCGCTACCAGCGGCGCGGCTGACATGACGCTCGTGTTGCGGCGCATGATGCCGGAGGATCCGCATTGGCAGGCCGTGCTCGACCTGATCCTCGATGCCTTCGCCTACATGGAAGATGTCATCGACCCGCCCTCCTCGGCCAAGCGGCTGACGGTGGAGAACCTGCAGCAGAAGGCTGCGCGTGAACATGCGCTGGTGCTGTTCGACGGTGAGGCGCCGGTTGCTTGCATCTTCTGCGATCCGCGCGAGGATTGCCTCTATGTGGGCAAGCTTGCCGTGTCGGAGACATGGCGAGGCAGGGGACTGGGCAAACAACTCATCGGCGAAGCGGAAGCGCTTGCCCGGCAACTCGGTTACAGCGAACTGGAACTGCAAACGCGGGTCGAACTGACCAGCAATCACCGGTTTTTCGGGGCGCTCGGCTTTTCAAAGACCGGCGAAACGGCCCATGCGGGCTATGACCGCCCCACCTCGATCACCATGCGCAAACAGATTTGAGCAATTTCAATTTTGACGGAATCGGCAAAATAGAAATACGCAATGAATTCAACAGCTTGCTTAAACCTTCCGTTTACACCTAAAGGTGAAACGGTCTAAAGGCTGAACCGCAGCGACATGCAGGAAAGCCCACCATCAACCAGGGCAGCCTGATCGGCAGAAAGGGTTATCACCGTGTAGCCTTCGTGCTGGAGCAAAGCGAGGGTCTTGGGAAAACCGGTGCGCATGAAGACCGGCTTGTTGAAGCGGATCAGGTTGGTGGCGGCTTCTTCGCCTTCCACCGCCTCGATCACCCGGTAACCCTCAAAGCAGCCGGAATTGGCGAGCCTTGCGGTTGAAAAGATCGTATGGCTGTCAAGCAGGCCGCAATCGGACTTGAAATGCAGCACGCCCGGCGGCGTGTTGACGATACGGACATGATAACCGAGAGGTTCCAAAATCTCGGAAAGGGCATCGACGCCTTCCTGGTCGGTACGCTCCGACAGGCCGATCAGCGCCTCATCATCGGTCAGCAGAATATCGCCGCCGTCGACAAGCCCGCGCTCAAGCCGCTTCACCGAGCCGAAGATGCCTTCCAGTGCCGGGGTGATTTCCGCCGCCTCGCCAAACCGGCTTTCAGCACCGGGGCGCAGGATGATCGCCGTGCCGCCGGCACAAAGCGCTGCATCCTCGACGAAAACGGAATCGGGAAATTCCTCCAGCGCATCGAGCACGGTGATGTTGGCGCCGGTTTCTTGAAGCGCCTTGGTATAGGCCTGATGCTCAGCCAGAAATGCCGCCGGGTCGGGATCAGCGCCACCACCGGCGCGCAATCCGTTGGCAATACTCTTGCCCGGCAGGCGGGAGACGGCATGGGTGAAACGCCAGGAGCGTTCTTCTTTCATGTTTGAAACTCCGATCAAACCATGCTGGCGAGGATACGGTCCGGTGGTCGGTGGCCGTCCATCCAGGTGCGAATGTTGATGATGACCCGTTCGCCCATTTCCTGACGGCCCTCGATGGTCGCCGAGCCCATATGGGGCAGGATAACCGCCTTGCCCTGACGTGATAGCGCCATCAGGTCTTCGCTTACCGCCGGCTCGTGCTCCAGCACGTCGAGCCCGGCGCCTGCGATATGATCATCCTGCAGGGCCCTTACCAGCGCGTCCTGGTCGATGATCTCGCCGCGCGCGGTGTTGACGATGATCGAACCCGGCCGCATCAGCGCGATACGGCGCGCCGAAAGAAGGTGAAAGGTCGCCGGGGTATGGGGGCAGTTGACCGACACCACATCGACGCGGGAAAGCATCTGGTCGAGGGATTCCCAATAGGTCGCGTTCAGTTCCTGCTCGACCTGTTCGGAAACCCGGTTGCGGTTGTGATAGTGGATCGACAGGCCGAAGGCTCTGGCGCGGCGGGCAACCGCCGTCCCGATGCGGCCCATGCCGACAATGCCGAGTTGCTTGCCCCAGATGCGGCGGCCGAGCATCCAGGTCGGCGACCAGCCCTTGAAACGGCCTTCGCGCATGGCATCGACACCCTCGTCGAAACGCCGCGCAACGGCAATCATCAGCCCCATGGTCATGTCTGCGGTATCTTCCGTCAGCACGTTGGGGGTGTTGGTGACGGTGATGCCCTTTTCAGCGGCGGCGGCGACATCGATGTTGTCGACCCCGTTGCCGAAATTGGCGATCAACTTCAACTGGCTGCCTGCCTGGCCGATCACCGAGCGATCGATACGGTCGGTTACCGTCGGCACCAGGCATTCCGCAACCTTTACCGCCTCGATCAGCCGGGCGCGGGAGAAGGGCTCGTCGCTTTCGTTAAGTTTGGTATCGAACAGTTCGCCCATGCGTGTTTCGACCGCATCGGGCAGTTTGCGCGTTACGATGATTTTCGGCTTGCTTGCGGTCATGAACTGCGTGCGAACTCCCACCCGTGCCGCTTTGCGGCGAATTTCAACCGGTTTTCCGGCTTTGTTGACGGCTCTTTAACCCTGTCCGGTGTAGATTCAGTCACCATGATTTCTCCCGGACGGCAAGCCTGTTTACCAGACACATTTGGTACCGCCAATGGGCCAGCGGTCAAGCCTGAAGCTGCCGGGCCTGAAGCTGCCGGGATCCGCCCGAGTTCGGCCACCACGAACAGGACCATCGAGCCAAAATGATGAAAAAGCACTCCCTCCGTTTCTCTGCCGCCTCCCTGTTTGCTGCCGCCATGCTTGCCGCGCCGCTTCCCGGTCCTTTGGGCACCGCGATTTCCCCCTCGCCGGCAGCTGCCGCTGCCGATCGTGGCAAATCCGGTCTGCCACTGCCGCGTTTCGTTTCGCTGAAAGCCAGCCGGGTCAACATGCGGGTCGGGCCGGGCCGGGAGTATTCCGTCGACTGGATGTTCACCAAACGCGGCCTGCCACTTGAAATCCTGCAGGAATATGACAACTGGCGCAAAGTGCGCGATTCCGATGGCGCGGAAGGCTGGATCGTGCAGACCCTGCTGACCGGCAAGCGCACCGCGCTGATCTCGCCCTGGCTCAAGGAAGAGGGCGGCATGGTGGAACTGCACGCCAAGCCGGAAGCCAATTCCCCGGTCGTCGCCAAAATGGAGGCCGGTGTGCTGGCCGAGGTCGAGGCCTGCGAGAATGGCTGGTGCCAGATCCAGGCCAAGGACTGGACGGGCTATGCCAAACAGGTCAGCCTGTGGGGCGTCTACCCCGACGAGAAGATCGACTGACCGCCAGGCGCGGCAACCTCACCCGTCAAACAATCTGTTCTTACCGCTTGGGTCTTGGCGTCGGGACCGGGATCGGGCCGGTAATCGGCTCGTAGACCGACTGCGGCTTGCTTGGAACCGGCACGGTGGCAGCAGTAATCGCCTTGAGTGCCTTGCCGCCAGCCTCGATCGGGCGGCTGGCAAGGGCTGCCATCGGGTCGAAACGCGCCGGCAGGTCGAGCTGCGGCGCAACAAAACCCGACAGCGATTTGGCATCATAGACGGCGGTTTGCACCGGTTTTTCACCCGCCTTCACCACCGCCTGGCAGGATTGCGGCAGATCGGCGACGGTAATCACCTTGGGCTTTTTCGGTTTGGTCGTCTTGGCCGTTGATTTCTTCTTGGTCTTTTTCTTCGGCGCCAGTGCCACATCGAACCACCACTGCAGTGAGGAGTCGCAGCCGGTTCCCGGTGTCGTCGCCTTCTGCTTGCGGCAGTCCGTCGAACCGCGCGGGCAACCGATGCGCAGGTGGAAATGATAGTGGTGACCGTAATAGGGCCTAACCTTCTGCAGCCAGGAGCGATCGCCCTTTACCGTCTCGCAGAGCTTCTTCTTGATGCCGGGGTGAACCAGCAGGCGCTCGACCTGGGGAAAGCTCGCCGCATGATGCAACAGGTTCTCGTAGGACTTGTTCCAGCGCCGGTCATCGACATAGTTGGTGCCCTTCTTGAGGATGGAGATCGCGCTGGTATCCTCGCGCTCGCGATAGGTCAGGCGGCGATTGGGCATCGGCGTCAGCCAGATATCGGCATCAAGGCCGATCTGGTGCGAGGCATGGCCGGTCAGCATCGGCCCGCCGCGCGGCTGGGAAATGTCGCCCACCAGCAGGCCGTTCCAGCCACCGCGATTGGCCTTGATCGACAATTGCTCGATGGTGCTGATGAGATCGGGATGGCCCCAGCGGCGGTTGCGGGAAATGCGCATGACCTGCCAGGTCGGCCCGTCGAACGGCATGGCGACAGCGCCGGCAAGACAGCCGCGTGAATAAAAGCCGTGCGAGGCAGGCTTCAGCGCCGCCGCACCGGCCATTGAACCGAACACCTTCTTGGCAGCAGTCTGCGCTGCCGCATGGTCCGGCACAAGCAGTGCAGCGGCGATTACTACGGCGAGAAACCGGCACAGAACATGGCGTAGTAAAACGGTCGTCTTCACGGAAACTATCCTGCGATCGGTTGCCTGCAATTCCTGCGTCGCGGGTCTGCTGTCGCGACGCCCCTCCCGTCAGTTTCTGCAATTCTGGCAGGAATCAGTTACTGCCAAATTACTCTTGGGAATATGGCAAAGACAAGGATACCGCAAAAAGCGGGCATTCGCCATCGGCCTACGAAGGAGCCGCCACATTGCAGTATGCGGCAATCCCACCTATCTGAAGGGAAGAAGAATTGTCCGGTTACGGGAAAAGATCATGGAAAACGGCACTGCCGATGTACAGCTGAGCTTCTTCCGCCAGCGCCAGCATGCATGGCTCAATGCGCTGCACACCTGGCTGCTGGTCGGTGGCTCCATTCTGCTGCTGGCAGCGGTTGCCTGGGTGTTCTTCGGCGCCAATGGCATTCTGTATGCGGCGGTGTTCGGCGGCATCAGCCTGTTCATGGCGAGCCGCGTCAGCCCGCAGATGGTGCTGCGCATGTACAAGGCGCAGAAGGTGTCGCCATCGCAGTTTCCCGCTGGTCACGCAATTCTGGACCAGCTTGTCGAACGTGCCGGGCTTGAAGCCCGGCCAGATCTTTATGTCGTTCCCTCCAACATGATGAATGCCTTTGCCGTGGGCAGGAAGCACAATGCAGCGGTGGCAATGACCGACAAGCTGGTCCGCGCCATGACCAAGCGCGAGCTGGCCGGCATCATGGCGCATGAGGTTACCCATATCAAAAACGAGGACATCAAGGTGATGGCGATTGCCGACATGGTGAGCCGCTTTACCTCGATGATGTCGACCTTCGGAACCTTCGCGCTGCTGGCCAACATTCCCTCGATCCTGTTCGGCGGCGGTGCGACCGTGCCCTGGCTGGTGGTGCTGGTGCTGATGTTCGCGCCGACGGTGGGCGGGCTGTTGCAACTGGCCCTGTCGCGCACCCGCGAATACGATGCCGATCTCGGCGCGGTGATGCTGACCGGCGATCCCGACGGGCTGGCCTCGGCGTTGATCAAGCTGGAACATGCCCAGAAGGCGCATTGGGAAGGCATGGTGCTGCCCGGCGGTCGCATTCCCAATCCGTCCATGCTGAGAACCCATCCCAAGACTGAAGACCGCATCGAGCGGCTGATGGCGCTGAAGGAATCGCCAGAAACCATCGGCGAGATCGCCGAGGGCAAAAAGCCTTCGGAAGACATCATCCCGCCGGAGATGCGCGAACAATTGCCGAAGCGCGCCTCTCCCGTGCCGCGTATCCGGCGCAAATGGGGCCGTAGCGAAGGCTCGAAATATGCAGACTATGCCAGCCTGATGAACAGCGATGCCGTAAGCCGGCTCGACAAGCAGGCGAGCAGTGACGACCCGGCAAGCGAGGAAAGCCTTGCGCCTGCCGATGGCAAGCCGCGCATCCGCATCACCCGCGGCGGCGTATGGTGGTAACGGGTAACCGGTCTAGTTGCCGATGAACATCGCTGCCGTTTCCTCATCGGCAGGAAAGAACTGCTCGATGAAGAGACCCTCGACATAGGCATCCGCCGGCGATCCAAAGGTCGATATCGTTGTGATCCAGCCGGTTTCGGCACCCGCAATGCGAAAGCGGATTTCGACGACGGGACCGGGGCGATTCTCCGGCGCAGCGGTAGCGGCAAGAGAAAAGCCCGGCTGATTTTCTATTTCCTGCAGGATCTGCGCGAGGCGGCTTTGCGGGCCCTGAAGCCAGGCTTCGCTGCGCGCGCGGGCCAGCAGGGCGGCAACGACCGCTTCCCCATCGATCAGCATGCCGTGCATGACGGCAGGGTTTGCCAGGAACCTCAGCAGGTTGACATCCGGCCCGAGCGTGACACCCAGCACGCCGGCCATCGCCTGGTAAGCGGCGTTGGACGTCACGTAGTCATAGGCGCCGTTCATCACCACCGCAGGAAACGGCATGTGGCGTTCAAGAATCAGATCAAGTGCATTTTTGACCGGGTCGGCAAGATCGCCGATTTCCCTTGGCTCCCGGTTACCCTTGTGCGGTGCGAAGCCGGCGGAAGCCAGCAAGGCGTTGCGTTCGGCAAGGGGCATCGCGAGATGATCTGCCAGCCGCAGCACCATGCCGCGCGTCGGATGCGACCTGCCCGTTTCAAGAAAGGACAGATGCCGCGCCGAAATGCCGGCTTCGCCTGCCAGCATGGTCTGGCTCATGCGGCGATGCGCGCGCCACTCTTTCAGACGGCCTGCAAATTCCATGATGGCTTTCTTCTCCTCTTGCGGAGCGGATCATACCTTGCGCCGTAATGAAAACCATTACCTGCAAGGTAATTGAAGCGCCGCGCTGCCTGACTAACCTGCCGGCAAACAACACGGAGGCAGCAATGCGCAATACCTACATCGCCCTCGCCGTAGCGGGCA
>JAGRLQ010000029.1:5459-6035 GCA_020441735.1 Nitratireductor sp. | reverse complement strand
CTGGATTTTCTTTGCCGGGTTCATCAGCGAGCACGGCCTCGACCTGCCGGGCTTCATCGCTGCGCTGTTTTCCAATGGTGCATCGGCGGGCTTTACCGCCGATATCCTGATCTCATCCGCCGCCTTCTTCCTGTGGTCGTTTCTGGATTCCCGCAAGCGGAGCATTGTCCATTGGTGGGTTGTCATTCCCAGCGTTTTTCTGGTCGGGCTTTCGCTGGGATTGCCGCTCTATCTGGCCATGCGGGAAGGAAAAGCCTAGTCGTCGCCGCGCACCCTGCCGCGCAGTTTCTTGACCTGACCGCGGCCCGCCTTGGCCTTGAGCCGGCGCTCGATGGCACCTTTTGAGGGCTTTGTCTTCCTGCGTTTCTTCGGCGGGGGCTTGGCGGCCTCGGCGATGAGTTCGGCCAGCCGCGCACGGGCATCCTCGCGGTTCCTGCCCTGGGAGCGAAAGCGCGACGCCTCGATCAGGAGTTCGCCGTCACCCGTCATCAGATGGCTGGCGATCTGGCGCAGCCGGTTCTTCACATAGGCGGAGATCGACGGGGAATTGTGCACGTCAAAGCGCAACTGCACCGC
>JAGRLQ010000029.1:1790-5436 GCA_020441735.1 Nitratireductor sp. | reverse complement strand
TGACGTTCTGCCCGCCGGGACCGGCAGCATGGATGAACTTCTCGACAAGCTCGGATTCGGGAATGGCGGGGGCGTCGGGCATTATTTCAATCTAGCACAATCCCGCTGCCGCTGCCTTACCCTCTCAGCACGCCACCGGTGGATTTTGCCACGTTCTCGATGATCTTCTTTGAGACCGCGTCGATTTCCTCGTCGGTCAGGGTCTTTTCGGTGGGCTGCAGGGTCACCTCGATGGCGACCGACTTCTTGCCCTCACCGAGCGACGCGCCCTCGAAGACGTCGAAGACGGAAACGCCGGTAATCAGCTTCTTGTCGGCGCCGGAAGCAGCGCGCAGCAGGGTTGCCGCATCCTGATCCCGGTCGAGGACGAAGGCGAAGTCGCGCTTGACGGCCTGGAAGGCGGACAGCGTCAATGCAGGTTTGGTCTTCGTTACCTTGGCGCGCGGCTGCGGGATGGCATCGAGGAACACTTCAAAGCCGCAGGCAGGGCCTGCCACGTCGAGGGTTTCCAGTGTCATGGGATGGAATTCGCCGAACGTGCCGAGCACGATCTTCGGGCCGAGCTTGATGGTGCCGCAGCGGCCCGGATGAAACCAGTCCGGCCCGCCGGCCTCGATCTGCACCTTGGACGCCTCCATGCCGCAGGCCTCAAGAATGCAGAGCGCATCGGCCTTGGCATCGAACACGCTGACGGCATCTGCCTTGCCGGACCAGTGACGGCCCGCGCCCTGCAGCTTTGCCGTGCCGCGGCGTATGCCGGAGGCAACGCGGTGCTGTTCTTCAGGCTTGTCACCTTCATAAAGATGACTGACTTCGAACAGGGCCACGTCGGAAACGCCATGGTCGGCATTGCGCTGGGCTGCCGTCAGCAGACCCGGCAGCAGCGAGGGCCGCATATGCGCCATGTCGGCGGAGATCGGATTGGCGAGCGCCAGTTCGGGCTTGCCGCCGCCGAAGGCCTTTGCATGGTCCTCGGAAATGAACGACCAAGTGACGGCTTCAAGCATGCCGCGGGAAGCCAGCGACCGGCGGGCATTGCGTGAACGCATCTGGCCAGTGGTAAGAATTTTCTGCGATACGGAACCGAGCGCCTGCAGCGGGGCTGGCTCGATCTCGTTGATGCCGTGAATGCGCATCACTTCTTCGACCAGATCGGCCTTGCCGTCGATATCGGGCCGCCAGGACGGCACGATGAAGCGCACGGTATCACCTTTGTCTTCACCCTTCGGCATGAAGCCGAGCTTCTTCAGAATGGCGATGCTCTCTTCGCGGCTGACATCGAGCCCGGTCAGTCGCTTCGTCTCGGAGAATGGGAAATCGACTTCCTTGTAGTGGTGTCCCGCTTCGCCGACGATCTCGCCTTCGGAAGAGGTCGGATTGCCGAGCACGATTTCGGCTTCCGTGGGCGTGCCACCACAAAGGTCGAGTACCATATGCGTTGCGAGTTCGAGACCCGCCCCCATGAAGGCCGGGTCGGCTCCGCGCTCGAAACGGTAGCGGGCATCGGTGATGATGCCGAGATCACGGCCAGAGCGGGCGATGTTCATCGGATCCCACAGCGCCGATTCGATCAGCACATCGGTGGTTGCCTCGTCGCAGCCGGAATGTTCGCCGCCCATGATGCCGGAAATCGACTCCGGCCCGTTGTCGTCAGCGATGATGCAGTTCTCCGGTGTCAAAGTGTATTCGCGGCCATCAAGCGCCAGAATCTTTTCGCCTTCCTTTGCCCGGCGCACGGTGAGGTTTCCCTTCACCTTGGCGGCATCGAAGACGTGCAGCGGGCGGCCACGATCGAAGGTGATGTAGTTGGTCATGTCGACCAGCGCGTTGATCGGGCGCAGGCCGATGGCCAGAAGCCGTTGCTGCAGCCATTTCGGCGACTGGCCATTCTTCACACCCCTGACCAGGCGCAAGGCAAAGCCGGGGCAGAGATCGGGCTCTGCAATCGTCACCTTCACGGGGCAGGCGCCCTCGCCTTTTACCGGCTCGACGGACCCGTCCTTCAATGTGCCGAGACCGGCAGCGGCCAGATCGCGGGCAATGCCGTATACGCCGGTACAATCGGCGCGGTCGGGCGTCAGGCCGATCTCGAGGATCGGATCGTTGAGCCCGGCATAATCGGCAAAGCGGGTGCCGATCGGCGCATCTTCCGGCAGGTCGATAATGCCCTGATGATCGTCGGAAAGTTCCAGCTCGCGCTCCGAACACATCATGCCGTGGCTTTCGACGCCACGAATGTTGCCGACGGCAAGCGTCAGGTCGATGCCGGGAACATAGGTACCGGGCGCGGCGAAGGCGCCAACAAGGCCTGCCCGCGCATTGGGCGCGCCACAGACGACCTGCACCGGTTGGCCAGTCCCGGTATCAACCGAAAGCACCTGCAGCTTGTCGGCATCGGGATGGCGCTCGGCGGTCAGCACCTTGGCGATGATGAAATCGTTGAACTGGGCGCGGTCATCCACGTTTTCGACCTCCAGGCCGATCATGGTGAGCGTCTCGACGACCTCTTCCAGCGTTGCTTCCGTTTCAAGGTGATCCTTGAGCCAGGACAGGGTGAATTTCATCGTTTCAGGTCCGTATCGTTATGGTCTTTTGATCGAGAGCGTTGTCTTTGCGCGGGGCAGATCGTCCGTCAGGGCCAGCCAGGAGAGCTGCTCGCCTTCGAATGTATGCGCGGCCGGCGGATAGCATTCCGGTTCGTCCATGAAGCCGGTGTTGAAAAAGGTTCTGTCAGCGGCGCTGTCATGCTCCTGGGCCACGGGCGAGCCGCACTCGCCGCAGAAAAGGCGATGGGCGGTTCCGTTGGTGTGCCGTTTCAGGGTTTGAGCTGCCTGCCAGTCGATGGCATCCTTCATGAAGGCAACGGCTGCCAGCACCGGCGCACCGGTCGCCCGGCGGCAATCGTCGCAATGGCAATAGACCGAGAATACCGGCTCGGTATTGGCCGTCATGGCCACCGAACCACAGCGGCAATGGCCGCGATGTTGTCCGCCGGTGGTCATGACTTGCCCCCCTTTTTCGCGGCAGGTTTTTTCGCCGTGCCTTTACGAGTGGCCGTCTTGCGGGCCGGCGCTTTTCGGGCCGGTTTCCTGAGGGCTGGCGGTTTCGGCAGGCCGAAAGGCTGTGTCAGATCGACATGCAGTTTCTTTTTCTTCTTGCCGTAGCGGGCCTTCTGGCGCTCCTTCAACTCGTCGAAGATGACGAAGCCGATGCGTAGCCCCTCGTCCTCGCTACCGTCCGTTGCCAGCGGCACGCGGGTCAGCGTCAGGGAAAGCTGGGCTGCGTGGAGGATGACGGAGGCAGGCTGGCCTTCCGGCATCAGCATTCCGTCAATGCGCAGCAGATCGCCCTCGCCCGGCACCACAGCCAGAACCTTGATACGGCCCGCAGCCGAGTACGACACCACTTCAAGCTGCTCGGTTTCAGGATCGAGCGACTGCTGAAAGGCGAAAATGTGCTTGGCAACGTCCTGGGCTGCCTCTTCGGCCTGGTTGTCACAGGCGGTCTTGTCCCATTCCAGCGGCCCCGGCGCAGCACGCTCGCCGGCGCGCAGTTGCGCGGCCAGATGGGCATATTCGCCCGTCAGCAATGCTGCGTCGGTGTAGCGGGTCACGTGCTCAGGCCCCCGAAAAGCGTCGGGATGTCG
>JAGRLQ010000029.1:0-1749 GCA_020441735.1 Nitratireductor sp. | reverse complement strand
CATCGGCGTCGAAGAAGGCGCGCAGGTCCGGCATGCCGTATTTCAGCATGGCGATGCGGTCGATGCCGATGCCCCAGGCAAAGCCCTGATACACATCGGGATCAAGCCCGCCGGAGCGCAGCACATTGGGGTGAACCATGCCGCAGCCGAGAATTTCCATCCAGTCATTGCCCTCGCCGAACTTCACTTCCGTGCCGGAGCGGTCGCACTGGATATCGACTTCCAGCGACGGCTCGGTGAACGGGAAGAAAGACGGGCGGAAGCGCATCTTGAGATGATCGACCTCGAAGAAGGCCTTGCAGAACTCTTCGAGGACCCATTTCAGGTTGGCGACATTGGCCGACTTGTCGACCACCAGCCCTTCGAGCTGATGAAACATCGGCGAATGGGTGGCATCGGAATCACAGCGATAGGTCTTACCCGGAATGACGATACGGATCGGTGGTTCCTGGTTTTCCATGGTGCGGATCTGCACCGGAGACGTGTGCGTCCTGAGCAACATACGTTCGCCGTCCTCCTTTTCATTGAAGAAGAACGTGTCGTGCATCTCGCGGGCGGGATGGCCGTCAGGGAAGTTCAGCGCCGTGAAGTTGTAGTAGTCGGTCTCGATGTCCGGACCTTCGGCAATGGTGAAGCCCATGTCGGAGAAGATCGCCGTGATCTCGTCGACCACCTGGCTGATCGGGTGAATACGGCCAGCCTCGGCGGGCGACTGGCGCACCGGCAGGGTGACGTCGACGGTCTCGGTTTTCAGCCGTTCGGCGATGGCTGCGCGCTTCAGGACTTCCTTGCGGGCGGCAAGGGCGTCGGTAACGGCATTCTTCAGCCCGTTGAGCGCCGGGCCCATGACCTGACGTTCCTCGGCGCTCATACCGCCGAGCGTCTTCATCTTCTCGGAGATCGTGCCCTTCTTGCCGAGTGCGCCGACGCGCACGGCTTCCAGCGCCGCCTCGTCAGCCGCGCCCTCGATGGCGGCAAGGATTTCCGTTTCCAGTGCGTTGACATCCGTCATGACAATTATGGTTCCCCAACCGGGTTACAAAGAAAAACCCGCGCAAGCCTGCCGGCCGGCGCGGGTTCCGATTACAGTATTCGTTCAAGCTTCGGAAGCGCCAGCCTTATTTGACGGCGCTTTCAAAAGCATTCGGCGTGGTGTCCTTGAGGTAGGCCAGCGCCTCCTTGGCCTTGCCGCAAACGGCAGCAAAGGCTTCAGCCTCGTGGATCGCCATGTCGGACAGTACCTTGCGGTCGATCTCGATACCGGCCTTGTTGAGACCGTCCATCAGCCGCGAATAGGTGAGACCGTTCTCACGGGCAGCGGCGTTGACGCGCTGTACCCAGAGTGCACGGAAATTGCGCTTCTTGGCCCGGCGGTCACGGGTCGCATATTGCATCGACTTATCGACGGCCTGACTTGCAGCGCGGATGGTGTTCTTGCGGCGGCCACGGAAACCCTTGGCAGCTTTGAGAACCTTCTTGTGTTTGGCGTGGGCGGTAACACCGCGTTTTACACGTGCCATGATCTAAACTCCTTCAAATCCTTCGTGCCTACAGATACCCAACTGGCGTCAGTTGGCGTAGGGCAGGTATTTCTTGACGATTTTCGCGTCCGCATCGCTGAGCACGGTGGTACCGCGTGCCTTGCGGATGAAATCGTTCGAGCGTTTGATCATGCCGTGGCGCTTGCCGGCCTGTTGCGCCTTCACCTTGCCGGAGGCGGTCAGCTTGAACCGCTTCTTGGCAGAGGAT
>JAGRLQ010000028.1 GCA_020441735.1 Nitratireductor sp. | reverse complement strand
AACGACCTGACCCAGACGACGTTCGGCATTTCACGCGACGACGCGACCCAGTTCGTGCCGACCTACGAGGCGCAGGGCGTCGTCGACCGCGACCCGTTTATTTCACTGGATCTGGAAGGGGTGGGAGATCTGATGCGCATCGCCACCGAACGCGGGCGCGAAACCCGCAGTGAATTGAAGCTCGGGATCTGTGGTGAGCATGGTGGCGACCCGACCTCCATCCACTTTTGCGAGAGCATCGGGCTCGACTATGTTTCCTGCTCTCCCTTCCGCGTGCCGATTGCCCGGTTGGCAGCCGCGCAGGCTGCCATCCAGCACAACGGCGGCAAGACAATCAAAGTCAGTTGATCGTTGAGTGCTGCTGGCGGGCAAGCGTACCTGGCATGAAGGATAGGATGCGGGCATAGGACCAGCTCAATTCAGCCAGTTCACACGAAACCTCGTCTTCGCTGAAAAGCCGCACGGAATGCCCGTCCTTGCTGGTGGTGATGAAGATCAGCCGTGCGGCACCTGAAAACTGGCACAGGCAGGCAGCCGCGCGTTTGCCGTCTTCCCCGGATGAGCTTTCAAGCATGGCCACCGGAAACTCAAACAGCAGCATACAGTCAAACTCCTGTTCGCCGTCATCCAGAAGGGCATCGGCCAGTGCCCGTTCCAGCGAGACTGCCTTGGTGCCACGCAACGGCCTGCCGGAGACTTCGCGTCCGGTCTGCAGAACGATCGCAGCGCTACGCTCGGAATGTTCTCCAGAGTACTCATGGGAACCGGGGTGGCCGGACTGCTTGCTGGGTTGTATTTCCATGTTTCGCTCCCTGTCTTTTGGTGGACAGCTTTCATGGTCCGCAAGGCAATTTTGCGGTCGGAAAAAGGCAGGGTCTTCAAGTTTGCCGTCATTCTGCAACATGCGTTGAATGCCGTGTTGGCGGCGTGTATATCGCTGGTTCATTGTCAAACGGGAATGAACCCAGGACCAGACATGGCAGGATTCTACGAAAGACAGGAATCGGATGCGGCCAAATGGTGCCTGCGCCTTGCCGTGATTACGGTTCCCTTCCTGCTGCTGACGATCCTGCTTCGCCGCAGCAGTGCCATCACCATCGAGCAATCCTTCTGGCTACTGGCAGTTGCCATTGCCATGATCATTGCTTCGCTGATTTTCGGAATGCGGGCGGTGCTCGACCTATGGGACAAGGGCTACAAGGGCGGCAGGGCTACCGTGAACGGTATCGTGATCGGAATTGTTCTGCTGGCACCGTTCGGCATCCAGTTTCTCAATGCCGTCGAACATCCGAGGCTGAACGATGTTGCAACAGATGTTTTCGACCCGCCGCCCTTTGCGGTCGGCGGAGCGTTATCGCCAGCAACCGCGCCGGTGTATGATGACTTTTTTGCCCGCAAGATCGTCGCCAGCTATCCGCAGCTGGTAGGCAGGCGATATGAGGCGCCGCCGGAAAGAGTGTTGTCCAGCGTACTGGAAATTCTCGGCAATTGGGGCTGGCAGCAGACTGCCGGCGCAAACCTTCCGCAAGTGACTGCGGCTGCCGCTTCCAGCGAGAGCACCGGGGAACAATCCGCCAATGACGAAGCGGCTGGTGGTGAGGAACCGGCAGCCAATGAAGAATTGGCGGGGGATGAGGAGGAAGTGCTTCAACTCCAGGACAATGGCGAAGGCAGCGATCGTGTTGCAGATATGCTGATCGAGGTCGAGGCACGCTCGCTGATTTTGAAACTGCCCTCGCGACTGTCGATCCGCCTGCGCGACGAGAACGGTTCGACCCTTGTAGACATGCGGGCGGCGAGCGGTTGGGGGCCGCATGACTTCGGTTCGAACGCCGGCAATATTACCGACTTTCTGGAGGAGCTGGATACGTTGCTCGCCGGACTTGCCGGCGAGCACTGAACCCGGATCGATTTTTCAGGGTATTGTTCGGCACCGATAGCTGTGCTGCTACCAGATCCGCCGTGGCGGGACTTTCCCGCCGCCATGGCTTTCAATCGCCGCCAGCAGCATCTGGTAGGACTCGCAGTCTTCACCCTCACAGATATTGCGGATTGCCTGGAGCTGGTTGTGTGCACCGGCAAGATCGCCCTTTTGCAGCAGCGCTTCACCGTAATATTCCCGCACCAGAGCATATTTCGGCGCAACCGCGATGGAATGTTTGTAGTACGCAATGCCCGTGTCGATCATGCCAAGCTTGCGGTGGGAGTAGCCCAGCATGTTGAGCACGCGCTCGTCCTGCTGGTCCGGTGCTCGCGACAGCAGGTCGATTGCTTCACCGTATTCACCGGCATAAGCAAGGGCGCGTCCGGCTTCGAAGATGCTCTCCTGATCGTTGAGACTACTCTTGGAAACACACTTTTTCGTCGCCTTGTCGTAGACCTTTCCATTGCTGCAGGTCGGGGTGTCACTACCGCCTCCGCTTCCGCCACCTGCGGCGAAGCCGGTCGCGGGTAGAGTTAGTGTTGCCGTCAAAACGGCAGCGGCCAGGCCTTTGGAAATGCGTTTCATGATGGGTTCCTCTTGCAAGAGCGCGGAAAAAGCGCTGATGAAGATAGTCTGGCGCGAAACGAGGCACGATCAAGACTGCAGCCTTCACGCTTGCGTGAGGATCGCTGACGCAACGGAATAGCGAATTGAGGCGTCAGGCAGGATAGTATCGCGCCGTGAGGGAAGGGGTGGCATCGCATATGACGCGCCCCTGATGCAGCAAATCCTCGATATGGGCGAACACCGAAAGCCCCGCGGCACCATGCAGCCGCTTGTCGGTTTCCTTGTAGATCACGGCTACCATCTCCGGAATGGTCTCATCACCCGCCCGGATACGATGCAGCACCGCAGTCTCCCGCATCCGCCGGTGGGCGCGTAAGCCACGGACAAACTCATGCGCACGGTTCAGCCGCCCGCCATGGCCCGGCAAATACACCGTTTGCGGCAGCGCCAGCAGCGTTTCCAGCGATTGCATGTATTGCACCATATTGCCGTCCGGCGGTGCAACGATCGACGTCGCCCAGGCCATGACGTGATCGCCGGAAAAGAGATACGGGCTGTCCTTGAGCGCAAACGCCATGTGGTTGACGGTATGGCCTGGCGTGAAGACCGCCTCCAGTGCAAAGCCGTCGCCTTCAATCACATCGCCATGGGAAAGCGTGACTTCCGGCTCGAATTCCTTGTCGCCGGAAGCATCGAGTGCATTGATCTCGCCAAGGTGGAGGTCGCGGGCAGGGCGGTGTGGACCTTCACCGTAAAGCGGCGCGCCGGTTTCACGCGCCAGCCTGCGGGCAAGTGGCGAGTGATCCATGTGGGTGTGGGTTACGATGACATGGCTCACGGTCCTGCCGCGGACGGCTTTCACAATCGCGTCGTAGTGACCGTTATCCTCATCCGGACCCGGGTCGATGACCATTACCTCCTTGCCGCCAACGAGGTAGGTATTGGTGCCGTGGAAGGTGAATGGCCCCCTGTTGGGTACGGTTATGCGCTGGATGTTTTCATCCACCGGCACGGATTCCCCGTAACGGGGTTCAAATTCGGCTCGGAAAGGCAGCGAGGACATGGGATGATACGCACAATCGGTTTTCACCGGAAAAAGCACGGTTTCGCTTGATTGGCAAACGGCAATGCCGCTAGAAACATGCTGAAGCTGCTGCGGCAGCATACGGGAATCGCTCGCGATACACTTGCATCTGCAACTACTTGATTGGAACCTTCAACATGTCCACGTCTTCCGCCAGCATGGCCCTTGCCCCCCGGCTTGTTCAATCCTCGTCGGTGCGCGTGCTTCACTATGGCCTTCTGATTGCCTTCGGCGTGGCGCTGATTGCCATCTCCTCGAAGCTGAAAGTTCCGCTGTGGCCCAATCCAACCCCGGTCACCCTGCAGACGCTGGCAATCTTCACCCTTTCTGCCGCCTATGGCAGCCGGCTGGCGCTTGCCACGCTGGCAGCCTATCTGGCAACCGGCGCTCTCGGCATGCCGGTATTTACCGGCACGCCTGAGCAGGGTCTCGGCCTTGCCTATATGGCCGGTCCAACCGGTGGCTATCTTGCCGGTTTCGCAGTAATGGCGTGGCTTACCGGCCTTGCCGCCGACCATGGCTGGGACAAGAACCCGTTGAAACTTGGCTCGGCGATGCTGGCCGGCGAGGCGATCATGCTGACGCTGGGTGCGCTGTGGATGGGTTATCTTTTCGGCAGTGACAAGATCGTGGCCTGGGGCGTCGGCCCCTTCATCGTGACCGATGTGATCAAGCTGGCAATTGCAGCGGCGATCGTTCCCGCTGTATGGGGCCTGTTCGCCAGGAAAGGCTGAGGGTCGTTGCGCTCGGCAGCGGGCGGAGCCAGAACGCCTGAACAGGCGCGCTGAAGAGGCGACGTCAGCCTGCGACTTCCCGGCTTCAACGCGCCCCGGTTTCTCCGGGGCGTTTTGCTTCGGTTCGAGGCCTAATCCCGGCCGCCTTTGTCGGTATCAATAACCAGCGGTTTCTGCTCGACACCTAGGGTCTCCACATCACGCCAGATCCGACCTGGTGCGTCTTTGGTATGCTCGATGCTGGTGTATTTTCCATCTCGGAAGACGCCCACCTCGTAGCCTCTTTGGTCCTCTCCGGTGCCATCGGCATAGGTTAGCACATAGGTTTCGTCGAGATATTTGTAGCGGGTTCCCCAACTGCTCTGGCATCCCGCCAGCAGGGCTGCGCCCAGGCTCGCAATCAGCGCATATTTACAAATCTGCGTCATGGCGCCTCCCCGGTTTGGATGGATAATCGAGTTCAAGCCCATCAGCCGGAATTTGGCATCATCAGTTTTGGTGATAAGGTTGTGTGGGGCAGGGAGAAGCATTTGTCCGATATCCGGGACGTCGTCGAACTGATCGACCGGCTTTACGGCGCTGCCCATGGCGAGCGCCCGTGGAGCGACGCGCTAAACCGGCTCTGTGATTTGACCGGTGCAAGGGCGGCAACGCTCGAATATCATGACGTGATAGATAGCGCGCATCTCTACAGTGAAACAACACGTCTCGATCAATCCCTGATGCCGGTCTATGTGGAAGATTTTGCCCACCTTAACCCCAGGGTCATGCATCTCAAGACAACCAGGGAGCGCATTGCGTTCGATCACCGCTTCCTGAGCGAGACAGAGATGGATCGCGATCCGTTTTATGCCGATTTTCTGCAGCCCCAGGGCCTGCGCTATTTCGTATCGGTGGATTCATCGCTCTTTGACCAGCGTGTGAAAGGCGCCATAGCCATTCAGTTTGGCGGAGCAGTCAGGGGTGCAAATCATGCCGGGATAGAGTTCATGTCCCTGCTGGCATCCCATTTCGATCGGGCGCTGAGTGTCTTCTGGCGCAATCGGGCTCTGGAACTGGACCCAGATCACTTGGACAAGCAATTGGCCGCGCTTTCGCTAACGCCTGCCGAGAGGCGTCTTGCGCGAGCCGTGGCTGCCGGCGAACGGCTTCCCGGCTATGCACAGCGGACCGGTATTTCTGTCAACACGGCATATACCCACTATGCCCGGGTAAAGGAAAAGCTCGACTGCTGCAGCCGGAACGAGCTGGTTTCCCGGTTGATCCGCATCTGAGGGATGCAATAGCTGCCTGTCAGTGCGACAGCTCCTTCATCGCGCTGTCGAGACCTGCCAGCGTCAGCGGATACATCCGTCCGCCGAACAATTGCCGGATCATCTGCGTCGACTGGGTGTAGTTCCAGGCTCGTTCTGCAACCGGATTGATCCAGATGCAGTTCTTCCAGGTGTCCAACGCCCGGCGCAGCCAGACTTCACCCGACTCGGCATTCCAGTGCTCGACGGAACCGCCAGGATAGGCAATCTCGTAGGGACTCATTGCAGCATCGCCAACAAAGATCACCTTGTAGTCCGGCCCGTATTTGTGCAGCACGTCATGGGTGGCAGTCACTTCGCTATGGCGGCGGCGGTTGTCCTTCCACACGCCCTCATAGAGGCAGTTGTGGAAATAGAAGTGTTCAAGATGTTTCAACTCCGTGCGGGCGGCTGAAAACAGTTCCTCGACGATCTTGACGTGGTCGTCCATCGAACCGCCATTGTCGAGAAACAGCAGCACCTTCACCGCATTGTGGCGTTCGGGCCGTGTCTTGACGTCAAGATAGCCATGTTCGGCGGTTGCGCGGATGGTGCCATTGAGGTCGAGTTCTTCCGCCGCTCCTTCTCGCACCCAGCGGCGCAGGCGCTTCAGGGCCACCTTGATGTTGCGCGTGCCCAGTTCGACGGAGTCGTCGAGGTTCTTGAAATTACGCTGATCCCAGACCTTCACCGCGCGGCGGTGGCGCGATTCATGCTGGCCGATGCGCACGCCTTCCGGATTGTAGCCATAAGCACCGAAGGGCGAAGTGCCGGCGGTACCGATCATCTTCGAGCCGCCCTGATGGCGCTTGTGCTGCTCCTTGAGCCGCTCGCGCAGGGTTTCCATCAGCTTTTCGAACCCGCCAAGGGATTCGATCAGTTTCTTTTCTTCCTCGCTCAGATGCTTTTCGGCGAGTTTCTTCAGCCACTCTTCGGGAAGTTCCACCTGCTCGACGCCGTCGCTGCCGGAGACTTCTTCGACACCCTTGAAGATCTCGGAGAATACCCGGTCGAAGCGGTCGAGATGACGTTCATCCTTCACCAGCGCGGCGCGCGCCAGATAGTAGAAACCTTCCACGTCATAGGTAACAAGCCCCGCATCCATCGCCTCCAGCAACGAAAGATATTCCCGCAGGGAAACGGGAATTTTCGCTTCTTTCAATTGCAGGAAGAAGGGAATGAACATGGGATTACATCAAACAGGTTTCGTATTGTCCCGCAACCAGGCATCGAGATTGTCCTTGGTGAAGGTCCTAGCCTCGAGATGATGGTAGATGAAAGCTTCCGCATCGTCCTGGGATGCAGTGATACTGATGCCATTCAGATCAAGGAAAATTTCCATTGCGGCGAACGCGATGCGCTTGTTTCCGTCGATGAAACCATGGTTCATGGCAAGGCTTTCCCACAACGCGGCGGCCTCTTCGATCAGGTCGGCATAGTAGCCCGTTTGGGGGCGTAAAAGAGCCGCTTCGACCAGGCCCTGATCACGTACCCCCTGCATTCCCCCATATGCGTTTATCAGCGCTTCGTGAATATGAAGCACTTCATGGATTGTCAGATAGCGCATGGTTCATGCCTATCGCGCGAGGGAAGTGTAAAGCTTGTCCCAGCGTTTCATGCTGCGCTCAAGAGAGGTCTTTATCGCCGGGTCAATTCCGCCGGAAGCCGAGACCAGCCGCTCGTAATCCTCCGCAGCCAGAACGACCCGGTAGTTGCGTCCATTCTTCTGGATCGCAACTGGTTCATTGCCTGCCTGTTCCAGCAGTTCCCCAAACCGGTTTTTGGCTTCCGTTGCTGTGAAATGTTTCATGGTGGCTTTCCTGTTGGCTGCGAGGAACATGGTTTCGATTAGCTGACTTAGCCAAGTTAGACAAAATAGCTATTTTAGCTAAACTGGTCAATACAGCTAATTTAGCTACTCGCCAATCTTTTCCAGATCAAACGGTGTAGTCTGGTAGGTCTGGTTGATCCAGTTGCCGAACAGCAGATGCGCGTGCGACCGCCATCGGTTTTGCGGCGGCATCTTGGGATTGTCCGCCGGATAGTAATTGTGCGGGATTTCGATCGGCACATTGGCCGCGACGTCACGATCGTATTCCTCCTTCAGTGAGGTGGAATCATATTCGATGTGATTGAAGATATAGAGCCGCCGTCCGGTCTGCTCTGCAATGAGGCATGGGCCGGTAATGTCGGATTCCATCAGGATTTCCAGTTCCCCATGCTTGCGCACATCGTCTGAACGCATCTCCGTCCAGCGCGAGACGGGGATGGAGAAATCGTCGGAGAACCCGGCAAGATAGGGCGAGGCCGGGTTGAGATTGCGGTGCCGGTAGACCCCGAAGGCCTTCTTCTCCAGCGTGTATTTGGGAACGCCATGGAAGTGGTTGATCGCCGCCATGGCACCCCAGCAGATAAAGAAGCTGGAATGGACGTGGGTCGCCGTCCAGTCGAGAATCTGCTGCAGTTCCTGCCAATAGGTAACCTCCTCGAAGGGCAGGGTCTCGATTGGCGCGCCGGTAATGATGAACCCGTCGAACTTCCTGTCCCGCACTTCATCCCACGTATGGTAGAAGTCGATCAGATGCTCCTCCGGGGTGTTTTTCGCCTTGTGGCCGCCGATGCGCACCAGCGTCAGTTCCACCTGCAGCGGAGAAGAGCCGAGCAGCCGCGCGATCTGCGTTTCCGTGCGGATCTTGTTCGGCATCAGGTTCAAGAGCCCGATATGCAGCGGTCGAATATCCTGGCGGACAGCATGCGTTTCGTCCATGACCATCACGCCTTCTGAAACCAGCGTATCGCGGGCGGGCAATCGGTCGGGGATGCGAATAGGCATTGGATACTCTTCTCGTCTGCCTGCCGCTTGCCGGGCAGGCACAAAAAAACCGGTGGCGAAATCGCTACCGGTCTCACGTCTGACAGTTGTCAGCGGCCCTTTTTAGCGACTTCTTTAACGTGGCTGCAAGCCGGCCATCCTTCAAGGAAAGGCAAATCACCACGACCCGGCATTCTTAGCGGCTCCCGGAATGCCGGTCAATCATCGTCCCGAACACTCGAGCACGCGAGCAGCCCCGCTTACAGCTCCTGATGGACTTCCGGTACGAAATTCTGCTCCTCCAGCGGTGGCCGGACATAACCTTCCTGTTGCGGCCGATCCTCAAGCTCGAGCGGCTGCGGTGTCAGATCCCGGTAGTTCACCTGGCTGAGCAGATGCGAGATACAGTTGAGCCTGGCATGTTTCTTGACGTCGGAGCGTACCACATGCCACGGCGCCTGCTCGATATCGGTATGGGCGAACATATCGTCCTTGGCTCTTGAATATTCGACCCAGCGCTTGCGGGATTCCAGGTCCATCGGGCTCAGTTTCCATCGTTTGGTCGGATCGGTCAGCCGCTTCTGAAAGCGCCGCTCCTGTTCCTGATCGCTTACCGAGAACCAGTACTTGATAAGCTGGATGCCCGAGCGCACCAGCATGCGTTCAAGCTCAGGGCAGGAGCGCAGAAACTCCCTGTATTCCTCACCGCTGCAGAAGCCCATTACCCGTTCCACCCCGGTCCGATTATACCAGGAGCGGTCGAAGATCACCATTTCGCCCCTGGTCGGCAGATGCGTCACATATCGCTGAAAGTACCATTGGCCCCTTTCGCGGTCGGTCGGCACCGGCAGCGCCACCACCCGGCAGATGCGGGGGTTGAGCGGTTCGGTGATGCGCTTGATGGTACCGCCTTTGCCTGCCGCATCCCGGCCTTCGAAAATCACAACGACCCGCAATCCCTTGTGTCTGATCCACTCCTGCATCTTGACCAGCTCGATCTGAAGGCGGGCCAGTTCACGCCGGTATTTCGAATTGGAGATCTTCTTTTTCCGCCGGGAGCGCTCGTCGCCGGCAACCATTTCCGGCGTGCCGGCCTGTCCATTTCCGGCAGATGGTTTTCTGCCCATGCCCTTCTTGCTGGCCATGCTCGTCTCCCGGTTTGTTTTCCGACAGACACAGCCTAGGCCAATGTTTGATTGTTTTAAACCGTTACGTGCAATTCTGCCGTGTGCCTGCCGTTTCTGCGATCCATCAAATCAATTGGAACGCATCATGCTTCCCGGCAGCGTGTTTCCTGATACCGTACGTGAGTTGCGGGATGGAGTTGGCTAATGGATGTCAATGGCAGGACGGTTTCGCTGGTGCTGGGCAGTGGTGGCGCAAGGGGCATGGCCCATATCGGCGTCATCTACGAACTGCTTGCCGCTGGCTGCGATATCCGGGCCATTTCGGGCTGCTCCGTCGGTGCGCTGGTGGGCGGCGCCTACGCGGCAGGCAAGCTCGAAGAGTTCGAAGCCTGGATGCGGTCCATCACGGCATTCAACATGATTTCCCTGATGGATCTGACCTGGCGCAGCGGCGGTCTGATCGCGGGCGACAAGGTGATCGAAGGCCTGACCCGCATCATCGGCAATCGCGATATTGAAACCCTGCCAGTCGCCTTTACAGCCGTTGCCGCCAATCTGACGCTTGAAAAGGAAGTCTGGATCCGCTCCGGTCCGCTGTCCGAAGCAATCCGCGCCTCGATCTCCCTGCCGATGATCCTGACCCCGGTAGTGCGTGGAGACGCAGTGCTGGTCGATGGTGGCGTGCTCAATCCCGTGCCGATCGCGCCGACCTTCGGCGATGGCACGGACCTGACCATCGCAGTCAATCTCGGCGGCCTGCCGGTCTACACCAGCCGCAGAAAAAAACCGGCCAAGCCAGCTGGATTTTCCTACTCGCAAAGCCTGAAACAGCTTTCAGACCTGCTTGGCCTTCCCATGCCGGCCAAACCGGTGTCCGATACTGGTCTGTTTGATGTTGCCAACCGCGCTTTCGACTCCATGCAGAATTCTATTGCCCGCCAGAAACTGGCGAGCTACCCGCCCGACCATACCATTGAAATCCCGCGCAATGCCTGTGGCATGCTTGATTTTGACCGTGCAGCCGAGATGATCGAACTGGGCAGGAAGGAGGCGCGCCACTGCCTGGAACAGATAGCAAGGGGACCGGCGGACGCCTGAGCAACTGCGCAAAGCAGTCGACCGTCGGCCGCTGCCTATCGGCTCTGCTGGCGGGCCAGAAAGGCCAGCCGCTCGAACAGGTGAACGTCCTGCTCGTTCTTTAACAGTGCGCCATGCAGCTGGGGCAAGGCATCTTTGGCACTGCCGCGCAGGTCTGCCGGATCGACATCTTCCGCGACCAGCAGCCGGATCCAGTCCAGCGCCTCGGAGGTGGAGGGCTTCTTCTTCAATCCCGGCGTGTCACGGATTTCATAGAACTGTGTCAGCGCTTCCGAGACCAACCGCTTCTTGATGCCGGGGTAGTGCACATCGACGATCTGGTGCAGCACTTCCTGATCGGGGAACTGGATATAGTGAAAGAAACAGCGGCGCAGGAACGCGT
>JAGRLQ010000256.1 GCA_020441735.1 Nitratireductor sp. | reverse complement strand
CGGAATCAACCTCTGCAGAAGATTCGCTAACAGATTCTTCTGACTCCGCTTTTTCGTCTGGCGGGTCTGTGGATAATTCCGGAAAAAAAATTTGCCGCGAGACGTCAGCCAAGGGGCGCGGCAGCGTTGCCGGCTATTTCTTCGTTGAAGTACGGCTCGCAGTGGACTTCGATGGGGCTTTTGCCGCAGGCTTTGCACCCTTTTCCAGCGCAGCAATTTTGGCTTCCAGCTTGTCGATGCGCTCGGAAAGACGGTCGTTTTCCGCCCGTGCATTGGCCGCCATTTCCTTCACGGCATCGAAATCGTCGCGTTTGACGAGGTCGAGATTGCCAAGCATCCGCTCGGCCTGATGGCGGAACACATTCTCCGCTTCCTTGCGCATGCCCTGGGCAACCCCGGCAGCATCGGTCATCAGTTTTGCAAATTCATCGAATACGCGATTTGGGCCGTCGGTCATGGCATCTCTCCTGGAGGCTTGGCCGCCAATCGTGACGGCGGTCTAGAAATAGGACTGCAGCCGGAGCAAATCAACCGTCCGCCCAGCTTGCCGACACAGGAAGAGGTCAGCATGCTTGCCGCACCGCGCCGCCTCCTGTAGGGGACGGGCATTCTGTTCCAGGGGATATCGCTTGATGTCATTTGCACCCTTCGCAGGCGCCATTGCCTTTCCGCAGATCGATCCCGTAGCGGTCTCCATCGGCCCTCTTTCGGTGCACTGGTACGGGCTTGCCTATGTCGCAGGTTTCCTGTTCGCCTGGTGGTATGCGCGGCGGCTGGTTTCCGATGCTTCCCTCTGGCCGCGGCACAAAGCGGACAATCTGCCCATCCACCCCATCGACATCGACGATTTTCTGGTCTGGGCCGTCATCGGCATCATTCTCGGCGGCAGGCTTGGTTATGTGCTGTTTTATGACCTGCCCGCCTATCTGGAGAACCCGCTGCGCGTCTTCATGCTGTGGCAGGGCGGCATGAGCTTTCACGGCGGGCTGACCGGCTGCATCCTGGCCATGATCGCCTTTGCCCGCTCGCGCGGTTTCTCCGTTTTCCATCTGTTCGATGTGATCGGACCCAGTTCCGCCATCGGTCTGTTTTTCGGCAGGGTGGCCAATTTCATCAATCAGGAACTCTACGGCAAGCCGACCGATTTTACCCTGGGCGTTGTCTTCCCCATTACCGGCGACGGCATACCGCGCCATCCAAGCCAGCTTTATGAAGGCGTGCTGGAAGGTCTCGTGCTGTTCGTCATCCTGCGCTACCTGACCCATTCAAGGAAAATGTTTGCGCAGCCGGGCTTCGTTGCCGGCGCCTTTGTCTGCGGTTATGCCATCGCCCGCATCACGGTCGAATTCGTCCGCCTGCCCGATCCCCAGATCGGCTACCTTTTCGGCGGCTGGCTTACCATGGGCATGGTGCTGTCGCTGCCCTTCATCGCCATCGGAATGTGGAGCATGGTGACCTCAAGGAACCGCGAGCCCAGTTTCCGGCCGCTTCCGCAGGACACCGAATGAACACCCGGCAGTTCGCCAGCTTGGCAGAAAAGCTCGCCTTCCAGATCGGTCAGCAAGGCCCGATTTCGCTCGCCGCCTACATGCATGCCTGCCTCGCCGATCCGCAATTCGGCTACTACACCACACGGCCGGGGATTGGTGAAAAGGCCGACTTCATCACATCGCCGGAAGTAAGCCAGATGTTCGGTGAACTGATCTGCGGCTGGTGCGCCGCAGCCTGGCAGCAGTTGGGCCGCCCTGCCCCCTTCTGCCTTGCGGAACTGGGCCCGGGAACGGGAACCCTGATGGCCGACCTGCTGCGCGCGGCAAGCCGCGCCGAAGGTTTCATCGAGGCAGCACAGCTGGTGCTGGTCGAAATGAGCCCGTCCCTGCGCGAGCGGCAGGAAACTGTCCTGCAGCCGTGGAAGACCCGCCTCGATGGGATCGCCTGGGCCGGTCATGTCTCCGCCCTGCCGCAGATGCCCCTGATCGCTATTGCCAACGAGTTCCTTGATGCCCTGCCCTTCCGTCAATATGTCAAATCGGAAAGCGGTTGGCGGGAAATCGGCATCGGCACTGGCGGGAACGGTGAACTCGTCCGCCTCTCCCTGCCTTCGCTAACCGATCCCGCCATCCTGCCCGAAGGCGCAGATAGGGAGCCGGTAGGTGCCATCTTCGAACACGCCCCGGCCCGGGAAGCGGCAATCGGCGAAATCGCCACCCATCTGCTCGATCATCGGGGCGCGGCGCTACTCATTGACTACGGCCATGGCGTTTCCGGCTTTGGCGACACGTTCCAGGCCATGCGCGGCCATACTCACACCGATCCCTTCGCCGAACCGGGGCTTCACGATCTGACCTCCCATGTGGATTTCGGGCGTCTCGTAGCGACTGCAAAGAGTGCCGGATTGCTGCAGCCTGCTCTGGCAACCCAGGCGGACTTCCTGCTTGAATTGGGCCTGCTGGAGCGCGCCGGCACACTTGGACATGGCAAGGATACCGCCACGCAGGAGAGCCTGCACCGTCAGGTCGAGCGCCTGGCAGGCCCCGATCAGATGGGAAACCTGTTCAAGGTACTGCGCCTGACCAGCCCGCCGCTCGATCTCCCCGGCCATGGTCACGGCGCTTGACAGGCAGCGTCGCGGCAAC
Source organism: Nitratireductor sp. (assembly GCA_020441735.1). Lineage (GTDB taxonomy): Bacteria > Pseudomonadota > Alphaproteobacteria > Rhizobiales > Rhizobiaceae > Salaquimonas. Next base: position 6,772 of record JAGRLQ010000256.1, on the reverse strand, counting down.
GAAACATCGCCGGATCAAAAGTGCCAGAAATCCGGGCAGGAAATGAACCAAGGCAAGGCCGAACCAAACCCCGTCACCGCACAAACGCTTGCCGGCAACAACATCCGACATGGCTTCTTCACCCGTGAAGGCGGCGTTTCGGATGGCATCTATCGCGGTCTCAATACCGGCATGGGCTCAGAAGACGAGCGCGAAAAAGTGTTGGAAAACCGCCGCCGCGTTGCAGCCCACCTCGATGTGGCACCGCAAAACCTGGCGACGCTTTACCAGATCCATTCAAGCAGCGTGCTGGAGATCGACAAGGCCCCGTCCGGCGACCGACCCAAAAGCGATGCGCTCGTTACCGCAACGCCGGGTATTGCCATTGCCATCCTGACGGCAGATTGCGGACCGTTGCTGTTTGCCGATGCTGAAAGGGGCGTCGTTGGCGCTGCCCATGCCGGCTGGAAAGGCGCCACCGGCGGCATTCTGGAAAACACGGTAATGGCCATGGAAGCGCTCGGTGCGAAGCGCGAAAACATCCGCGCCGTGCTCGGCCCCACCATCAGTCAGGCCAATTACGAGGTCGGCCCGGAATTTGTTGACCGGCTGATGGCGCTTGATCCCGCCAATGACCGCTGGCTTGCTCCATCCGGGAACGAAGGCCACGCCATGTTCGACCTGCCCGGCTATATCGTCAGCCGCCTGAAGGGTTTCGGCATCGCTGCCGAATGGACAGGGGAATGCACCTATGCCGACGAGGATCGCTTCTTCTCCTACCGCCGCACCACCCATCGCAAAGAGCTGGACTACGGGCGGCAGATCTCGGCAATCTGCCTCGCATAGGCTTTACCGCACAGAAAAGGACAGGCCATGGCGCTTCACTTCTCCCACAAGGAATATGCCGCCCGCATGGAGCGCCTCAAGGCCGAAATGAAAAAGGCCAGGCTTGATGGCATGTTGCTGTTTGCCCAGGAAAGCATGTACTGGCTGACCGGCTATGACACCTTCGGCTACTGCTTCTTCCAGTGCATGATCGTTTCCGCAAAGGGCGACATTACCCTACTGACCCGTGCGCCCGATCTGCGTCAGGCCCAGCACACTTCCATCGTCGAGGACATCCGCATCTGGCGCGACCATGGCAAGGCGCAGCCGGAAAAGGATTTGAAGCAAACCCTCGAAAACCTTGGCTACAAGGGCAAGATCCTCGGCATTGAGCGCAAGACGGTAGGGCTCAACGGCTTTTACGGCGACGCGATCAACCGCATTCTGCGCGGTTTTGCCAGGCTCGAAGATCACTCCCTGATGGTCGACACGCTACGCATGGTGAAATCGCCTGCCGAGCTGAAGTACATCCGCAGGGCGGGCGAACTGGCTGATGATGCGCTGGATGCAGCCATTGCCGCAACCCGCGCCGGCGCCGATGAGGGCGACATTCTCGCTGCCATGCATTCGGCAATCTTCTCGAAGGGTGGCGACTATGCCGGCAATGAATTCATCATCGGCTCGGGCGCAGATGCCCTGCTCTGCCGCTACAAGTCGGGCCGCCGCAAGCTATCAAAGAACGACCAACTGACACTCGAATGGGCCGGTGCCTACCGTCACTATCATGCCGCCATGATGCGCACGATCATCATCGGCAAGCCGAAGAAACGCCATTTGCAACTCTACGAGGCAAGCCGCGATGCACTCAATGCGGTGGCAGGCGCCATGCAAGTCGGCAACACCTTCGGCGACATGTTCGATGCCCATGCCAAGACGCTCGACGAGGCAGGCCTGCGCGAACATCGCCTCAACGCCTGCGGCTATTCCATGGGGGCGTCCTTCACGCCCTGCTGGATGGATCCGCCGATGATCTATGAGGGCAATCCGACGGTGATCGAGGAAAACATGGTTCTGTTTCACCACATGATCATCGCCGACAGCGATTCAAGGACGGCAATGACGCTGGGCCGCAGCTACATCGCCACGCGCAAGGGCCCTGTTTGCCTTTCCCGCCACGAAATTGACCTGATCCGCTGTTAACGGCAAGAATGGGCAAAGGCACACACGGTGATTCTCGCCAAGGGGCGGCAGCATGGCTCGGAACATCGTAGTGTTTTGCCGGGAACCGCGGCAAGGCGGATCCCGCCGGTGAATGTCCGTCTGGTGGAAACGGGCAACAAGCGTGCAGGAATTCGGGGATGCGGCAAGCTCACGATATAACCTTTTCAACCTGGTTCTCGCCGGTTGCCGGCAGAGCTATCTCAATTCTCGTCATGATCATGGCGCTGGCCGTGCTGAGTGCCTGCAACTCCGGATCGCTGACCGAGGGCCTTCAAAGCGCTGCCACGCCGCAGCCTTCCCAGTCAGTCGGCACACAGCCAGGGGATGTCAGCGGCGGAACGGCAACGCTTGATGGCGCCGCCACCGATCCTGCGGGTCAGCAGACCGCCGCGCTTCCCGCCGGCAGATCTGTCACCTTCCTGCCGGTTTCCAACGCCCCGCAAACCGCCGTCACAAACCTCGCCCGCTCTATCCGCAGCGAGGCACAGCGCCAGGGCGTGCCGGTTGTCGGTTCTGTCCAGCAGGGCGCGGCCTACCAGGTAAAGGGATATTTCTCGGCACTCGAGGATGGTTCGGGAACCCTGCTGGTCTATGTCTGGGACATTCTCGACCGCAACAACAAGCGCGTCTACCGCATCAATGGCCAGGAACAGGCAGGTGGGCGCAGTTCCGACCCCTGGTCAGCGGTTACGCCGCAAATGCTGGACCGGGTCGCACAAACCACCATGGCGCAGTTGAAAAGCTGGCTCTCCACCCGGTGAGGTAAGCCCCGGCGGCTGCGGCCTGCTTTCTTCCGAAGTTTTCTACAGTTTAATGCTTGTTACGGCGGATTGGCCGTCAATCGCGCATTGAAGCATCGCGCTGCTTCGCCTATAGACCTTCCCCAACAGACTACGGGCAAAGCGCACCCCCATCGGCAAACCGGGCTGGCTTCATGAAACTGTTTGCAGGCAATTCAAACCGCTCGCTCGCCGGGCACATCTGCAACTATCTCGACACCCCGCTCGGAAAGGCAAACGTCCGCCGTTTTGCCGATCAGGAGATTTTTATCGAGATCCTGGAGAACGTCCGCGGCGAGGACTGCTTCATCCTTCAGTCCACTTCCTATCCCGCCAACGATCACCTGATGGAACTGCTGATCATGATCGATGCCTTGCGGCGGGCTTCCGCGCGGCGGATTACAGCGGTGTTGCCCTATTTCGGCTATGCCCGGCAGGACAGAAAGCCCGGCCCGCGCACCCCGATTTCGGCCAAGGTCGTCGCCAATCTGATCACCACCGCCGGTGCCGACCGCATTCTGACCCTAGACCTTCACGCTGCGCAGATTCAGGGCTTTTTCGACATCCCCACCGACAACCTTTTCGCCGTACCGGTTCTGGCCCGCGACGTGAAGGAAAACTACGCGCTTGAAAACGTCATGGTCGTCTCCCCCGATGTCGGCGGCGTGGTACGTGCCCGCGCGCTGGCAAAGCGGCTCGATTCCATGCTCGCCATCGTCGACAAGCGCCGCGACAGACCCGGCGAATCCGAAGTGATGAACGTGATTGGCGACGTGGAGGGCAAGGACTGCGTGCTGATCGACGATATCATCGATTCGGGCGGAACGCTTTGCAATGCAGCCGAAGCACTGCTGAACAAGGGGGCAACCAGCGTCACCGCCTACATCACCCACGGCGTATTGTCGGGCGGGGCGGTTTCGCGCATCACCTCCTCAAAGCTCAAGGAACTGGTGATTACGGATTCCATTGAGCCTACCTCCGCCGTGGAAACCGCGCACAACATCCGCGTCGTTTCCGTCGCAGAACTGGTCGGCGAGGCAATCCAGAGAACCGCGCTGGAAAAATCGGTTTCCAGCCTGTTCGACTAGGCGCGATCATGACCCGGCGCAACGCAGCAAGCTTCGCCATTCTGCCCCTGGCGCTCGCCGCTATCCTCTTTCCCGTCCAGTCAGTGCGAGCCGATGCCAGCAAGGTCGGCACACTGGAGTGCTTCGTCGATGCCGGCGGCAGCTATATTGTCGGCTCAACCAAGGACGTAAGCTGCGTCCTTTATGGCGAGGATGACGAGGCGCTGGAGCACTATGTCGGCGAACTGACGAAATACGGCGTCGACATCGGTTTCACCGAGGAATCCCTCATGGTCTGGGATGTCTTCGTTGCGACCGGCAAGACCTATGCGCCCGGCTCGCTGGCCGGCAATTTCGCCGGAGCTTCAGCCAATGCCAGCGTCGCCTTCGGCCTTGGCGCCAGCGTTCTGATCGGCGGGCTGTCGGAAGATTTTGCCCTGCAGCCGGTGCAGATCGCCAAGCAGAAAGGCATCAACATCGCCATCGGCATCACCCGCATGCAATTGCAGCAGGTGGCCGTCGCGCCCCAGGATGGGGAAGGCGAGCCGGAAGCCGCCCAATAATCACCTCAGGCAAGAAGCCTGATCGCTATCCCGGCAGAAAGTGCCGCAGCGAGAACGCTTGGTACCCCGCCACCACGCCACAGCCACAACCCGGCACAAAGCGCGATTGCAAACGCGGCCAGGTTGGCGCTTGCCGGCACCGGCAGGTCCAGCGCCGCCATGCCGAAGGAAACCCGCCGGACCTCGCCGAACAGCACGTGAAAACCGAACCAGATGGCCAGGTTCGCCATCACACCGGTCACAGCCGCGGTTATTGCCGCCAGCGCGCCGGCCAGCAGCGGGTTGGCGCGCAACCGCTCCATGAAGGGCGCACCCAGAAATATCCACAGGAAGCAGGGAACAAAGGTCACCCATAAGGTGATCAGCGCGCCGAGCAGCCCGCCCATGAGCGGATCAAGGCCGCCGGCATCGCGGAAGGCGCCGACGAAACCGACAAACACGAGCACCAGGATCAGTGGCCCCGGTGTCGTCTCGGCAAGCCCGAGGCCTGCCAGCATCTCCTCCGGCATCAGCCAGTGATAGATTTCGACTGCCTGCTGCCCGACATAGGCAAGCACCGCATAAGCGCCGCCAAAGGTCACCACCGCTGCCTTCGAGAAAAAGACCGACTGATCGAAAAACGTGCCAGGTCCAAAGACCTGATAAAGTGCAAGCACTGGCAGAAACCAGACAACCAGCCCCGCGCAGAGCAGTACGCCTGAAAGCGTCAGGGAAACCGGCGCCTGCTCATCCTCATCTGCTTTTCCCCGTGGAAAGAAAACCCCCGGCAAAAATGCTCCCAGGATTGCAGCACCGAGAATGACCAGCGGAAAGGGGATATTGAACACCATCAGCGCAACAAGCGCAGCTAATGCAACGCAGTAATGTACCGCGCCTTTCAAGGCCCTGCCGGCAACCTTTACAAGTGCCTGAACGACGATTGCCAGCACGGCCGCCTTGAGGCCGAACAGCGCACCCTCCACATACGGCACCTCACCGAAATGAACGTAGATTGCAGAAAGGCAGACCAGAACCAGGGCTCCGGGCAACACGAACAACAAGCCGGCAATCAGCCCGCCCGGAATACCGCGCAGCAGCCAGCCCGAATAGGTTGCAAGCTGCATCGCCTCCGGCCCCGGCAACAGCATGCAGAAATTGAGCGCCTGCAGGAAGCGCTGCTCGTCGAGCCAGCCCTTTTCCTCAACCAGCATGCGATGCATCAGCGCGATCTGTCCTGCCGGTCCGCCAAAGGACAGAACGCCGATCTTGCCGAAGGTACGGACAAGTTCACCAATGGAAGCAGTAGTCGAAGTCACGTCGTTCTGGTGCATCGGTCAAAACCGGTTGGCTTTTTCGGCTGATTTGTGAGCCGCAAACCTTGTAAGCATTTGTATGAAGTTTTTCATATCAGTGCCCTGGCTGCTTCACCATGGAAGGATGCTTGAACCCGCCGCGATATCAGGGCATTGCAATCGCATTCCAAACCGCCAAGGATGCAGTCTATGGGGGAAGAAGAAAAACTGTCCGGCGAAAAGACCCGCCAGCGTGCCTACATGACCTTGCGGCTCAAAAAGGCTGGCCGCAAGGCGCTGCATGACATCACCCCGCCTGCCCTGTGGCGGCTCGTTGCTGGGCGGGATAGCCCAAAACGAAGCAAGAGCGAGCTTCTGCGTGACCGAAACGGCAACCCCTTCGCCATCGGCACGGAAGGGCCGCAGCGCTTTGCCTTTCTGGCCGGCCAGCCGGTCATCCGCCTGCCGATTGCACGCATGCGCTATGCCGGCGCCCTTCGCTTTACCGCGCGGGAACATCATTTCGTCCGCTACCTTTCCGAGGGCATTGGCACCCTGGCCGCCTATTATGAGAACCATCAGCCCGCAGATGTTCTGGAAAAGCACTTTCTGCCTGCATCCGGCAGGCCTCACACGCCGCTCAAGGGATTGCCGTGGATTGAATATGCCGATGGCGAATTCGACCGCAACGTGCCGTCGGAAAAAGGGCTGGAGCAGAGCCATGGCCACCAGCATCACGGCCCCGTCAGCCGCGAAAAGCTTGAACTCGAAGCCTCCCACCTCGACCGCCTGCTGGCCTCGTTTCAAAAGCAGGGCGTGCTTGAAACCAATGACCTTCCCACCGGCCATTTCATCGCCGATGACGATGGTGAATGGGCATTCTATGTCAAGGATGGCCAGCACCGCATCGCCGTGATGGCCCATCTGGGACATGAAGAGGCTCTGGTTACCCTGACCGGAGGCGTACGCCTTGCCGCCGAGGGGGATGCAAACATCTTTCCCATGGTGCGCGAAGGCCTGCTGACAGCCGATGAAGCCCGGAAAATCCTGCGCGCCTATACCAGGCC
>JAGRLQ010000255.1 GCA_020441735.1 Nitratireductor sp. | reverse complement strand
GTCGGCCTGTTCGCCCTGTCGGAAGTCTTCATCTTTCTCGAACACCGCGGCACCGATCAGGCAGCCGGCAAGGTCGCGCTCGGCCGCATCGTTCCGCCCTGGTCGATGATCAAGTCTGTCTGGGGTTCGATGAGCCGCGGCACGGTGCTGGGCTTCATCGCGGGCGTGCTGCCGGGTGCTGGTGCATCGCTCGGCTCCTTCATCGCCTATTCGATGGAGAAGCGCGTTGCAGACCGCAATGGCACGTTCGGCACCGGCGATCCGCGCGGTGTGGCAGCGCCCGAGACGGGCAACAACGCGGCTGCCGGTGGCGCGCTGGTACCGATGCTGGCGCTGGGGGTTCCCGGCTCCGGTACCACAGCCGTTCTGCTTGCCATGCTGCTGGCGCTCAACATTACGCCGGGACCGCTGTTGTTCCAGGACAACCCCGACGTGGTCTGGGGACTGATCGCGGCACTTTTCATCGGCAACATCATGCTGCTGGCGCTCAACATTCCCATGGTTGGCATCTTCGTGCGGGTTCTGACCATTCCGCCCAACTATCTGATGCCTGCGGTGGCGATGATCTCCTTCGTCGGCATTTACGGCATTTCCGGATCAACCTTCGACCTGATGGTGATGATTGCCTTCGGCGTCATGGGCTGGGTATTGCGCAAGCTCGACGTGCCGCTGGTGCCGATCATTCTCGGCGTCCTGCTCGGCGACCAGATGGAAAAGAACCTGCGCCGCACGATGACGATTTCCGATGGCGATTTCTGGGCGCTGCTGGCTTCACCGCTTTCGATCACGCTGTGGAGCTTCGCCATCATCGGTTTCATCCTGCCGATCTTTGCAGGCCGCTACTTCCGCCCGAAGGCTGCCGACAGCCACGCGATGGAGGGCAGCGATCCCGATTGAGGAAACAGATTGATTACAGCCTGCTTCCCTCTCTCCCTCGTTGCCAAACAGGACGGCAAACCCAATACTGCCGCGCATGAACATGCCATCAAAGTCCGACATCCTCGCCTTCGACCTGACCCGCCCGCCTTCGGCGTTCATTGACGATCCGTTCCCCTTCTACGCGGCAATGCTGGAGCACGCGCCGGTGCTGAAGCAGCCGGACGGGAGCTATATCCTGTCGCGCTACGAGGACCTTGATGCGGTCTACCGGGATACCGAGCGCTTTTCCTCCGACAAGAAATCGACCTTCGGGCCGAAATACGGAACAGACAGCCTGCTTTTCGAGCACCATACCACTTCGCTGGTATTCAATGATCCGCCGCTGCACACCCGCGTGCGCAAGGTGATGGTCGGGGCGCTCAATGCCCGGGCGATTGCCGCCATGGAACCCGGCCTCATCGCAACCATCGACTATCTGCTCGACGAAATGGCGGGAAAAGACAGCGTCGATCTGATTACCGATTTTGCTTCACGCATTCCCATCCAGATCATCGGCAATTTATTCGACATGCCGATGGAGGAACGAGGACCGCTGCGCGACTGGTCGCTGGCGATCCTCAGCGCGCTGGAACCCTCGCTGACGGCGGAACAGGAACAACGCGGCAATGATGCCGTGCGCGACTTCAAGGCCTATCTCAAGGATCTGGTTGAACGGCGGCGCGCCAGGATGGGCAATCCCGAAACCGATGTGCTGACGCGGCTGATCCTTGTCGAAGGCGATGAACTCAGCGAACTGGAACTGCTGCAGAACTGCATCTTCATCCTCAATGCAGGCCACGAAACGACCACCAATCTCATTGGCAACTCGCTTGCCGCGCTGCAGGCATTTCCCGTTCAGAAACTAGCGCTGCTGAAAAGCCCTGATCTTATCCACACCGCTGTCGACGAGTTTCTGAGGTTCCTGTCGCCCAACCAGTTCGGCAACCGGCTGACAACCTGCGACGTGGCGTTTTCCGGCATCAAAATCCCGGCGGGCAGCAACCTGCATTTGTGTATCGGCGCGGCGAACCGCGACCCGGCGGCATTCGAATATCCCAACAATCTTGACCTTGCCCGCAAGCCGAACAAGCATCTTGCCTTTGCCGGCGGGCCGCATCTTTGCGTCGGTTTTCAACTGGCGCGGATGGAAGGGCGCATCGCGATCAGCCGCTTTCTGCAGCGTTTTCCATCATACCGGCTGATTGACGGGGCGCGGCTGGAGGGGCGTATTCGGTTCCGCGGCTATGCGGCCTTGCCGGCAGTGCTTTCGACCGTGGCTGGAGAAGCTGCCTGAACGTCTTGCGATGCGGCAACGGCAGCGGGAAACCCCTTTCCGGAAGCTGCAACCACCTGGTTGCGTCCGCCTTTCTTGGCAAGAAACAGGGCTGCATCGGCACGGCTGAAGACCCGCTCGAAGCTCTCGCCCAGCCTCCCCTCGGCAACACCCATGCTTGCCGTCGCTGTAAAGCCGGCACCGCCCTCGGGTTTCCAGTGAGCCAGTTGAAGCCGCAGTTCGCTGGCCGCAGCAACCGCCTTGTCTTCACTTGCGCGCGGCATCAGAATGCAAAATTCGTCCCCGCCCACCCTTCCGGCAAGTCCCTTTCTGCCAACAGCCTTCGCCAGCAAATCCGCAAAGGCCCGCACCACTGCATCACCCGCCTGATGGCCTGCGTCATCATTGATTTTCTTGAAGCAATCCAGGTCAGCTATGATGAGGGAAACACGCTGGCCCTGGCTGCCTGCCTGTTCGAGCAATTCCCTTGCCCGGCTTTCAAAGCCCCGGCGATTGAGCAGGCCCGACAGGGGATCGGTCATGGACTGGTTTTCCAGATCGCGGATCACGATGATGCCGTAGGAGACGAACAGCGCCACGGCAATTGCCGGGGAGACGACGGAAACAAGCAGGTTGACGGCCGCCATGTAGACAGAGAGGTGCAGGTTTTCGACCGTCAGTCCTTCGCCATGAACACGATGTGTCATGACGCTGTTGGCAATCAGCATGATGGCAAAGAGGATCAGCAACCAGGCCAGCACGTGATCGATTTTCCACTGCCGCTTCGGCCATATAACCGCCGTCGACATCAGCAGGTAGGTTGCGGTCGCAAGCGTGATGGTGTGGATGCGCATGACCACGCTCGGATCGACGACCCGGAAGTAGGCGTCTGCGGCAATTGCCAGGATGGCAACGATGGATGCCCGCAACAGGGGAAGCCGGACGTGGTAGAAATTTGCCGTCGCCAGCAGGAAAACGAATGCCGAGATAATATACAGACTGTCGCCCAGGAAGCGAAAATAGCTGAGGTGCATCGGCGTTGCGAGCGCTTCAGTGAGAAAGGCCGTGGCAGCCGAACCATAGCTTACCGCAAACAGGGTGGCGGAGTGCAGTTTGCGGTTATAGAGCTTGAAACCGGTAAAGCCGAGCGCAAACACGGCAAACAGGAATGCCGGAAGCAACTGATTGATAAGATTAGCGCTCATACATCCGCCAACAAGTGCGGCCCGCCGGGAGAGCAGGTCTTTTGATTCGATAACGAGTCTCGGCGGCTATGGTTACCAAATGGTTATGAAGAGCGGAAGCCGGGGCAAGGTGACAAGTGGCCATCCTGCGCCGGAAACTCCACTCAAACACTACTGACAGGATGTTGTCAGTGGCCACCGGTTAAACCGGCATCCAGTTCAGCCTTTCGCGGTTTCTGCCATGAAGTCTCCTGATCAAGCAATGCGAGCCAGCCAGCAACACGCCTTCGGGGTGATGCTCGTTACGATATCCGCCGTGGTGTTTTCCTCAGCCGGGATATTCACCCGGGCAGCGGATGCGGGTGCCTGGACAGTGATCTTCTGGCGCGGGCTGTTTGCCGCCCTGCTGACGGCCGCACTGATCGCCTGGCGTGGCCAGTTGAAAAAAGAGTTCACCAGCATGGGCTATAGCGGGCTGGCGGTGGCCATTATCGGGGTCTCTGCGACGGCAGCCTTCCTCACGGCGTTCAAGCTGACGGCAATCGCCAATGTTGCGATGATCTGGGCTTCCGCTCCCCTGTTTGCCGCCCTGCTTGCCTATCTGGCTGTCGGAGAGCGTCTTTCCGCCGCAAAACTCACCGCCGCCGTCGCTGCGATGGGGGGCGTAGCGGTGATAACCGGCGCCTCCATCGGCAGTTTCAACCTGACCGGTGACCTGCTGGCATTGTGGATGACGCTCGGAATGGCAATCTGCATGGTCATCTACCGGCGCTGGAACCAAACGCCTGCAGCAGGACCGGCTGCCCTTTCCTCGCTGCTGCTGCTTCCAGTCTGCGCACTGTTCGAGGATGTGCTGGCTGTTTCAGCACGCGACCTTGTCATTCTTGCCTGCTTCGGGCTTGCCTTCGCGGTTGCCTCGGTGACGATGATGGAGGGGGTAAAACGCATTCCCGCCGGTGAAGCGGCGCTGATCGGTACGCTGGAAACGCCGATTGCACCGGTTCTCGCCTATCTCTTCTTTGCCGAAATTCCGGTTGCTGCAACGTTTGCAGGAGGCGCAATCATCCTTGCTGCCGTCATCTTTTCACAACTGCGGCGGTAGACTGATTGCCAGCTGCGCGCCAGAGGTCACTTCCGGGGTCCGACATCCCGCCCTGCCCTGGGCTTGTAACGCGGCAGCGTCCAGCCGAAACGCAATGCGCCGCCGCGTATGAGGAAGGCAATGGCGAAGGCGACCGCCAATGCCACGCCCTGAGGCAGGTTGAGCGCTCCACCCAGCGTATAGGCAGCAGCACCCGCCATCGCCGCAGAAACGTAGATTTCCGGGCGCAGCAGCACGGAAGGCTCACCCGCCAGAAGATCGCGCAGAACGCCTCCGAAAGTCGCCGTCAGCATCCCGGTGATGATGGCAATCGTCACCGAGCCGGTTGCCGCCAACCCCTTGGCGGCCCCCATGGCTGCAAAGGCGGAAAGGCCGATGCAATCGAGCCAGAGCAGAACCTGGTAACGGCTTTCCATCAGATGGGCCGTAGCGTAAACGGCTAGCGCCACCGCCGCGCAAACCAGCACGTAGGCCGGATTGAGCACCCAGAAGACCGGCTGGTCGAGCACCAGATCGCGGAGGGTCCCGCCACCGATACCGGTTATCGCAGCGAGAAAGACAAAGCCGACGATGTCGAGCTGTTTTCGCGAGGCGGCAAGCGCGCCGGTTGCAGCGAATACGGCGACCCCGGCATAGTCGAGCGCCAGCAGCGCGTTCATCGCGCCGGCCTCATCCGCAAACTGCCAACCTCGATTTTGTTCCAGTTTTTCAGAACGGGATTAGCGAGTCTTTTCAAGGCGTTGATCTCGTCTTGCGAAAGTTGTGATTCCGATTCTTCAAGCAGTGATTCAACCAGAAAGGCACAGGCAACTTCTGCTGCCCTGCCTGCGCCGTCCCGGCATTTCAGCGCGGCGCCGAGACCCAGTTCGGGGATGGTAAGAACGAAAACGCCCTCGGCGCCGGTCTTGGTGAACACCCTTCCCGGCAGAGCCTGCATGATCGCGGTGTCGAACCGCCCGGTACCGGCAACCATTTCGGGATGGGCCATGCAGGCATCGCGCAGGCGCAGCATGGCGGCCGATCGCTCTTTGCCTGCGTCTTCGCCGATAGCGAATTTCGCATATGCCTTGGCGAGGCTTGCCAGCGGAATCTCATAGGTCGGGATCGAGCAGCCATCGATGCCGTAGTTGTCCTCGCCATGGACGGCGCCTGTGACCTGTTCCAGCACGCCGGCAATTTCCTTCTGCACCGGATGGCCGAACTTCACATAGCCCGCCGGTTCGAGATCCTGCTGGACGGCAAAGGCGAGGAAACCGGAATGCTTGCCCGAACAATTGTTGTGGATGGCGGTCACCGGCTTTCCGGCCTTGAGCAACGCTTCATGGTCGCTTGGGTGATACGGCAGTTGCGCACCGCATTCGAGGCAGATGGGCGAAAGCCCCGCAGCAGCAAGCATCTCTGCCGCCCCCTGCGTGTGCATGGGTTCGCCATTGTGGGAAGAGCAGGCAAGCGCCAGATGTGCCGACGTGAAGCCAAAGCGGTCGGCAGCGCCGCTTTCAACCAGCGGCAGCGCCTGCAGCGCCTTGATCGCCGAGCGGGGAAAGACACCGCGTTCTCCGTCGCCGTAAACCGCTGCAATGCTGCCGTCAGCCGAAGCGACCATCGCATCGACGGCATGCAGGCTTTCCACCTGCCCGCCGCGCAGGGCTTCGACAACAAGGGGCTCAGTCGGGCTCATTGAACACTTTCCGCATCGAAGAACAAGGCGACAGGCTTTGGCAGATTTGCCAGTGCCAGGTCAAGGCGGGTTTCATCGCAATGGCGGCGCAGGACGCGGGCGCAATCCGTAATGGCGGTGTGTGGCGCAAGGTTATGGTCCTTGCGGATTGCTGCAACCTCGCTGCTCAACACCACAGGATCACCGAAGGGCTGTACATCGTTGTCAGCATGGTATCCCTCGAGGAAAACAACCGATGCCAGAGGCGGCAGGACGCCAGCGAGCGCCATTACGTCAGCCGTTTCAAGATGATTTCGCAGCACATGAAGTACCGCGCGCAGGGTGTGATAGGCCTGATGGCGGGTCTGCAACATGCATTGATCCCGGACATCCTCCAGCAGGCGGTCGAAATCGCGCGATGCATGCACCAGGTCAGGCGGAACGGTCATGACCGGTCTTTTCAAATGATTTCTGCCCAGCCGCTTTCTGCCCTGCAGTTCCGCGCCTCAGCGCCCAGCGCATCTTTTCGGGAACGGGATCGATGCCGGATGTCCCCAGCGGATTGCATTTGAGCACCCGCCAGAAGGTCAGCCAGGAACCGGGGAGGAGACCGTGGCGGGCAATCGCCTCATAACCGTATTCAGAACAGGTAGGCAGATGCCGGCAGGAGCGCCCGACAATCGGCGACAGGGTGATTTGGTAGAGGCGGATCAGGCCGGTGCCGATCAGGCGGCCTGGCGTTTTCGGCCATTCGCCCTGCCAGTTGCGCCCTGCGCCATGGCCGTGCTTTGGCTGTCCGGCATGGGTTTCCCCGCTGCCAGCACTGCCAGTTTTTCCTTCGGGGACATCACCCTCGACGGCACCCTTGCACATGGTGTCTAGCGCATCTTGAACTTGATGCCGGCAGCACCAAGCGCGTGAACGGCGGCCTTGGTGGCCTTTTCGCGTTTTTCGGCGCGTGCCTGCTTTTCAGCCGCGGCAGACGCCTTCTCCTTCGCCTCGATCTGCTCGATGCAGTCGACGACGGCATCGAAGGTCAGCAGGGTGGAAGCGTGACGGGCCTTGTAATCGCGCACCGGCTCCAGAAAGCGGAACTCGGCGAAGCGTCCCTCCGGCGGCGGGCCGTTGTCCTTGAGCATGGCATACATGGTCTTCTTCAACGCCTTCAGTTCTGCCGCCGTGGCGCCGATGATGGTGCGCGCCATGATCGAACTGGAAGCCTGGCCGAGCGCGCAGGCCTTCACCTGATGGGCGAAATCCGTGACGACCCGGCCTTCGGGGCCATCTCCCATCTTCAGATCGACGACGACCGTCGAGCCGCAAAGCTTGGAATGGGCCTTGGCGGTGGCGTCCGGTGCTTCAAGCCGGCCGGTTCTTTCGATGTTGCCGGCATATTCGATGATCTTGGCGTTGTAGACGTTGTCGAGCATGGCAAATCCGTTCTTCAATGAAGAATATAAGCCCGGCGACGGCAAAAATCGAGTGGCCATGAAGGCGCATTCCGCTGCCTGAGCTTGCATTTTGCCGCCGAGCCAATAGGTTGCGGCTGGCTGGAGCTTGGCCGGGAGGAAAAAGCATCATGGGCATCATGTTGAGCGTGTTTTTGCCGCTATCGCTGGCGGTGATCATGTTTTCACTTGGACTGGGGCTGACGGCAGGGGATTTCCTGCGCGTCGTGACAAGGCCGCTCGCCTTCATCGTCGGTGCGCTGGGCCAGATGGTGATGCTGCCGCTGGTTGCCTTCGGGCTCATCCATGCCTTTGGCATTACCGGCGAACTGGCGGTTGGCATGATGATCCTCTCGCTGTGCCCGGGCGGAGTGACCTCCAACATTCTTGCCAAGCTCGCCCATGGCGATGTGGCGCTGTCAGTGACGCTGACAGGCGTCATCTCGCTGCTGTCGATCCTCACGGTGCCGATCATCACCGCGTTTTCGGTCAACTTCTTCATGGGCGAAGCAGCGCCCGACGTGAACGTCACCAAACTGGCGGTCGCCATGTTCCTCATTACCGCTGTTCCGGTGCTGATCGGTGTTCTCATCCGCCATTTTGCGGAAAACTTCGCTTTGAAGATCGAACCGATCATGTCGCGGCTGGCGACCGTGCTGTTCATTGTCATCGTGGCTGGCGCGCTGGCGGCCAACTGGCAGGTCTTCATCGACAATCTGCCGAGCCTCGGTCCGGCACTGGTCGTGCTCAACATCGTGCTGCTGCTGGCCGGCGGGCTGCTTGCCAATCTGATGGGCCTCGACCGGGAAGAACAGAAGACGGTGTCGATCGAAACCGGCATCCAGAATGCGACGCTGGGCATCACCGTCGGCTCGCTGATCCTGCCCACGGCAACGGAACTGACGGCCTATTCCCTGCCCTCCGGCGTTTACGGCATCACCATGTATATCGTGACGATCCCGTTCGTGCTTTGGGTAGCAAACCGGGGCTGACGGTTAGCGGGAAGCCAGGTCCGGGCGGAATCTGGCGATCGCAGCAAGGATGGCCTCTGCATCGCAGGCTTCCGCGACGGGTACCACGGTGGCAGGACGCTTGCCGGTGGTGATCACCTTCAGATAGTCGTGACGGCAATTGCCACGGGGCATTTCAAGCCCCTTCACCTCGCTCCAGGCTATCAGGTATTCCGGCGCGTAGCGGTGGAGAACATGGATGCCGTCTGCATCGAAACGGCAGAAACCGGGGGAGAAGAAACTACCGGCCTTCTGCTTTGCATGGCTTGCCATGGGGCCGTCCTTTCCCTGCGTGTCTTACATTCGTAGGTTAATCGAAAAGCCTGCGGGAAATTCGTTAAAATTTTACGAGTCCCCGCTTTATGGCGGTATTATAATACCTCAAAAATAAACCGTTGAAATCATTATGTTTTTAAAACCGCTCTCAAAACAAGTGGCTTGACGGCTCGACCACCCTGCCCTATAAGCCGCGTCGAAACGGGCATCCGAAGGTGGTTTGTTGAAGCCGCCATCAGATGCCTGAAGATTTTCCGGCATTCCCTTTGCAAATCGGCCTGTCTTTGGCAGGCAACAACGGAGTGGTTGCCGGTACCATGAAAAAGCGAGTTTGATCCATGAACACGTTCAGCCAGAAGCCTGCCGATGTGCAGAAGAAATGGGTGCTGATCGACGCTGAAGGGGTGGTGCTTGGCCGCCTTGCAGCGCTGGTTGCCTCCCGTCTGCGCGGCAAGCACA
>JAGRLQ010000027.1:6624-7639 GCA_020441735.1 Nitratireductor sp. | reverse complement strand
CCGACACGATGGAAGCCCTCGGCATCCCGCGCGGCGACTACGTCATCCGCGTCAACAACCGCAAGGTGCTCGACGCCATTATGGCTTCTGCAGAAGTGCGCACTGATGACGATGGTGTTCAGCGCTTGGCAGTGTTGCGGTCGCTAGACAAGTTCGACAAATTCGGTGTTGAGGGCGTCATCCAGCTTCTAAGCAAGAAAGGTCGAATTGACGAAAGCGGGGATCATACAGCCGGCGCGGGTCTCGATGATTGGCAGATCAACCGTATCATCAACACAACCGGGCTGGGCTCTGAAATCAGCGGTGCCAAGAGTTCAGTGAGTGACGGATTGACAATTGGCAATTTGCTCCGTTCGCTGGAACAGGATGGCGTTTCGACTGACGGGGCGAAAGAGCTTGATGTCATGCAAAAGCTCGTGCGGTCCTCTGGCTATGAACAAGACCGCATATTTTTCGACCCCTCCGTCGTCCGAGGTCTCGAGTATTATACCGGTCCCGTTTTCGAAGCGGAACTGACCTTCCCCGTCACCAATGAAAAAGGCCAGGAAGTGGTCTTCGGTTCGGTCGGCGGCGGCGGGCGCTATGACGGTCTCGTCAAGCGCTTCACCGGCCAGGACGTTCCGGCCACCGGCTTTTCCATCGGCGNNTCTCGCGCCTGATGACGGCGCTGAAAAACCTCGGCAAGCTCGGCCAGGATGGTGAGATTGCGCCTGTCCTCGTCACCGTCATGGACAAGGACACGGAAGCGCTCGGCAATTATCAGAAGATGGTGCAGCAGTTGCGGGCTTCCGGCATCCGTGCCGAGATGTATCAGGGCAATCCCAACAAGTTCGGCAAGCAGCTGCAATATGCCGACCGGCGCGAAATGCCCATCGCCATCATTCAGGGGTCCGACGAGCGCGCCAGCGGCAAGGTGCAGATCAAGGACATGATCGAAGGCCGCAAGCAGGCCGCGGCAATCGAATCCAACGAGGAATGGCGCGAAACCCGTCCCGGCCAGTTCGAGATCGACGAG
>JAGRLQ010000027.1:3612-6602 GCA_020441735.1 Nitratireductor sp. | reverse complement strand
CCTGCTCGCCGAACAGAAGGCCGAGTGGGATGGATGAGGTTTGCGCCATGTGCTTCCCTCCCCCTTGTGGGGAGGGATTGAGGGTGGGGGTTGCGAGCGCAAGCGAGCGGCCAAGAATTCTTGCATGCTGCAATGTTGTTACCCCCACCGGCTCCTGCTTCGCTTTGCTCGCCTTCGCCAACCTCCCCACAAGGGGGAGGTAGGTCCATGACCGCGCTCGCCCAACGCATCGAGTCCTTCCTCAGGCACCGCAAATGCGCGCTGCCGGAGATCGGCCTGTTGCAGCCGGCAGAACCCATCCTCAATGCAGCGGGCGAGGACATCCGCCGCCGCATCTTCATGACCGCCGACCAGCGCGGCCGCGATCTGTGTCTCAGACCGGAATTCACCATTCCCGTCTGCCTCAACCATCTGGAAAGCGGCAAGGCGCGGAAGCGTTACGGCTATGTCGGCAAGGTTTTCCGACAGCGCGCCAATGAACCGGCTGAATTTCTCCAGGCCGGCATCGAGGATATCGGCGCCGAAAAGAAGGGCGCTGCCGATGTGCGCTGCCTGGCTGATGCGATCGACATGCTGCGGCTGTTGGGCCGCAACCGGTTGTCGGTGGTGGTCGGCGATCAGGCGATCTTCGAGGCGGTATTGAAATCCCTCGGCCTGCCCAAGGCCTGGCGAGAGCGGCTCGGCCGCAATTTCGGTGATCCCGCCCGCCTTGCAGCCGACCTCGACCGCCTGTCGGGCAAGTCGAACGGCAGCATGGACCATCTGGCGCCCGAACTCAGGCAGGCCATTGAGGCAGGCGACCGCGAGGCGGTGGAATCAGCAATCGCCAGCGACATGAAGAAAGCTGCCCTGCCGCCGCAATCGGGCCGCACGGCCGCAGAGATTGCCGAACGGCTGATGGAAAAGGCAGCCCTTGCCGCCGTCCGCCTGGCGCCGGAAAAGCGCGAGGTGCTGGAAGCCTTTCTTGATCTCGACATACCGCTCAAGGATGCCAACCAGCGGCTGTGGTCGTTTGCCCGCCGAGCCAACATCCCGCTTGGAAAGCCGCTTGAGACCTTCCACAAACGGGCTGCGGCGCTGGAAAGGCTCGAACTAGAAAACGTCTCGCTGCGCTATCGCGCCGGCTTCGGGCGCACGCTCGACTATTACACCGGCTTCGTCTTCGAGGTGCGCGGCGGGCCGTCTGATGACAAACCCCTTGCCGGTGGCGGGCGCTACGACCGGTTGATGACAGTGCTGGGCTCGCGCCACAAGATGCCGGCGACGGGCTTCGCCGTCTATGTCGACCGGGTAAAGCCGACGCTCAAGGACAAGGCGCCCAAGCCTGCCCGGCAAGTGGAGGCGCGATCATGACGATCACCGTCGCACTGCCCTCCAAGGGAAGGCTGAAGGAAAAGACGCTGGAGGTTTTTGCCGGCGCAGGCTTCGAGGTCGAGCTGCCGGAAGACAGCCGCTCCTATCGCGGTAGCGTAAAGGGCAGGCCCGACATCGAGATCGCCTTTCTCTCGGCGTCGGAAATTGCCCGCGAGCTGATTGCCGGCAAGATCGCCCTCGGCGTCACCGGCGAGGATCTGGCGCGCGAAAGCGTGGCCGAGGCCGACGCCTTTCTCGATTTTGCCTGCAAGCTTGGTTTCGGCGGCGCCGATGTCGTTGTCGCCGTGCCGGAAGCCTGGGCCGATGTTGCCACCATGGCTGATCTCGACGATGTCGCAGCCGAATTCCGCCAGCGCCATCACCGCCCGCTGAGGATTGCCACCAAATACTGGCAACTGACCCAGAACTGGTTTGCCGATCACGGCATTGCGCTTTACCGCATCGTCGAAAGCCTGGGCGCGACCGAAGGCGCGCCGGCCGCCGGTACCGCAGACATCATCGTCGACATCACCTCGACCGGTTCAACGCTAAAGGCAAACCAGCTCAAGATATTGAAGGACGGCATCATCCTGCATTCCGAGGCGAACCTGATCGCCTCGAGGAAGATGCGTCTTGCCAAGGAAGACCGAGCGGTCCTGAAGGAAATCTGCCGCCGGGTCGCCGAAGCAGCGGCGGCAGAATAAGCAGTCAGCGCAGGCGCTGGCCGTCCAGCGAGATCGTGCCGGGGCCAACGGCGGCAAGGGCAACGAAGCCGCCTGCAATCGCGACGTTTTTCATCAGCGAAATCATCTGCATCTGGTCGCCGGGAGCGAAGTGGAAGACCACGCCGGTGAACAGGCAGAATGCAGCCATGACCCAGGCCGTGGTGCGGGTAAAGAAACCGGCGAGAATGAAGCCGCCAGCGACGAGTTCAAAGATGGCCGCTGCCCAGGCCAGCAGCGTCGAGGCCGGAAAGCCGTAGGCGGCGATGTAGCCGGCAGTGCCGTCGATGGAGCCCAGTTTCTGCAATCCCGCCATGATGAAGATGAAGGAAAGCAGGATGCGTGCGATGAGAAGTTTTGCGGAGGTGGACATGGATGATCCCTTGCTGTGAGTAACCAGTCTCAGCCATGTATGCCATCGCCGTCAATTCTCAATCCGGGATGTATCGCACACAGTGTTCAGTCAGACTGAACGACCGGACAAGCATTGTGCACCAGATCATGTCATCTTGCGGGGATCGACCAGCCGGTCGAAGGTTTCCGCATCGACCAGCCCGGAGGCAAGCGCTTCTTCCCGCAGGCTGGTACCGTTTTCATGGGCGCGCTTGGCGATCTTGGCGGCGGCATCATAGCCGATTTCCGGCGCCAGCGCGGTTACCAGCATCAAAGACCGCTCGACCAGTTCGGCAATCCGTCCGGTATCGGCCTCAATGCCGGAAACGCAGCGCTCGGCAAACGAGTTCATCGCATCTGCCAGCAGCCGGATCGATTGCAGCACAGCGAGTGCGATCACCGGCTTGAAGACATTGAGCTCGAACTGCCCCTGGCTGGCGGCAAAGGTCACGGTCTGGTGGTTGCCCATCACCTGGGCGCAGACCATGGTGAGCGCCTCTGCCTGGGTCGGGTTGACCTTGC
>JAGRLQ010000027.1:0-3602 GCA_020441735.1 Nitratireductor sp. | reverse complement strand
CATGATCGAGGAACCGGGCTCGTTTGCCGGCAGCGAGAGTTCACCGATGCCCGAGCGCGGACCGCTCGCCAGCAGGCGGATGTCGTTGGCGATCTTGTACAGATCGGCAGCAAGCGCATTGAGCGCGCCGTGCAGGATTGTCAGCGCATTGTGCGAGGTCAGCGCCTCGAACTTGTTCGGCGCCGTCTTGAACGCCATGCCGGCTTCCGCCGCTATGGCTGCGGCAAAACTCTTGGCAAACCCCTCCGGCGCGTTGATGCCGGTGCCGACCGCCGTGCCGCCCTGGGCGAGATCAAGCACATGCACCATGGCGCGCCGCACCAGCCGTTCGTCGCGCTTGATCATCGCCGCATAGCCGGAAAATTCCTGGCCGAGCGTCAGCGGTGTCGCGTCCTGGGTATGGGTACGGCCGATCTTCACCAGCTTGCGCCAGCGTGAGGCTTTTGAGCCCAGCGCCTGCTTCAGCGTTCGCATCGCAGGCAACAACTCGTGCTGGCACTGAAGCGCAGCGGCGACATGCATGGCAGTGGGAAAGGTATCGTTGGAGGACTGGCTTCGGTTGACGTGATCGTTTGGATGAACCGGATCTTTCGAACCCATCTTGCCGCCGAGCATTTCAATCGCCCGGTTGGCGATTACCTCATTGGCGTTCATGTTGGTCTGGGTGCCTGAGCCTGTCTGCCAGACCACCAGCGGAAAGTGATCGTCGAGCTTCCCTTCGGCGACTTCCCTTGCCGCCGCCATGACCGGTTCGGCCAGCTTCCTGTCCAGCGTGCCGAGCTTCAGATTGGTTGCTGCTGCGGCAAGTTTCACCAACCCGAGGGCATGAATGAGCGGCAGCGGCATGCGCTCCCCGCCGATCGGAAAGTTCTCAATGGAGCGCTGTGTCTGTGCGCCCCAATAGCGGTTGGCCGGAACATCGATGCTGCCGAGGGAATCGGATTCACTGCGGGTTCTGGCCATGGCGGCATCCTTGAATTGGGTTTCAGTCAGGCGCGAAGGGGAACCGCCATTATGGAATGGCTCGGAAGGCAAATCAAAGCTGTACTTTACCTCTGCTGCTGTGATCCCGCATCTGCGATGCTGGCTCCATCAAAAGTTGCAGCTGCCACTATCGCGCAATCGCGATTGGATCGAACTTCCGGCAATGAACACGCAAGCATCAAGTGCCTTTGTCCGCAATCCTGCAGCCGGTGCCGGTCTGGCGCTGCTTTGCCTTTGCATCCTCGGCACCATGCCCATTATCGCCAACAGCCGTCCCGCCGGCTTCAGCGCGCTCGGCTTTGCCTTCTATCTGTCGCTTTGGCAGAGCGTCTTTGCCGTGCCGCTGTTCTGGCGGGAAATGCGAGGCGCAAATCGCGGCATTTTCGGCGCCGGCGTTACTTCTGCCCAAAGGCGGCGCGCCTTGCTGGTAGCGCTGGCAACCAGCATCATGTTCGGCCTTTCGACCTATCTTTATGTTCTCGGGGTGGAGAAGGCGGGCGCCGTCAGCGCCGCCATCGCCATGCAGGCCTATCCGGTGTTCGCAATCCTGTGGGAATCGCTCTTTCTCAACCGCCGCAAGAGCGTTCCCGAGCTTGCCCTGACAGCGCTGCTCATCGTTTCGATGTATTATCTTGGAACAGGCGGAACCTGGCGCGTTGACGGATTTTCGCCCTGGTTTCTGCTGGCGCTCGGCGTGCCGTTTCTGTGGAGCATCGCCCATGTCATCATCAAGGAGGAGTTGAACAGCACGCCGGTGACGCCTGCCCAGGTGACATTTGTCCGTGTCGTGGTTTCAACACTCTTCCTCGCCATCGTCGTGGCGCTGTTCGAGCCACAGGCCTTTGCCGCCGGCCTGCAGGGTGCCGAGTTCCAGTATTTCGCCGTCCTGATGGGCTTTGTGTACTACCTCGAACTGATCATCTGGTTTTATGCCGCGCGCCACATCGACATATCGCTTGCCAGTTCGATCACGACACCCTGGCCGGCACTCACCATGGTGCTTGCCGTCATTTTCCTCGGTGACCGCGTGGAACCCTACCAGATCGGCGCCTTCATCGTGGTTGGCTTGTGCATCTATGGCCTGACATTCCTGGGAACGCGCAACAAGGCGCCATAGACGGCACCTTGCTGGCAGGCAGGTCTAGTGCAGCTGACGCCGCGCCCTTGCACCCCCGCGCCGCTGGGGGACAGGCAGCGGGCGGACTGCTTCCTTCAGGCAGGCGCGAAACGCCACGACCGCCGGGGCTGCCGAACCACTTGCCGCTACCCTGGCATCTGCCGCTGCAGCCTGTAAGGCAAAGTCGTCATCGTCCGACAATGACCACATCCATTCAAGAAAGCCGAAACGGGCCAGTTGGCCGGGTGTTTCGGTTCCGCCGGGTGCCGTTTTCAATACATCAATGATTTTATCGATTACCATCGCGCCCTCCGCGCCACGTTTTGCGGGCGGAGCAATCGGGTAAGGCAATCATCTGAAGAATCCGGTTCAGCCGGTCATCCATCAAAATGCTCCTTGCCGGGGCACCCCGCCCGGATTGGGTTGACATTGCGATGGCAGGTCTCCTGACTTGCGGGTCGCCGCTCTCCTGATCCTTCCCGGACAAAATGCCCAGTGGTCATCTCAGGGTCGCTTGCCGCCTACAGTTGCGGGGGCAGTCACGGAATTGGCAACCTTATGGGGTTGCCGCACCGTGTTCCCTTTTCATCCGCCGAACCGTCGATTCGGCAGAACCATCTTGCTCACCCTGAGCGTATTCGATGGCGGCTGCAAGTGATTTCTTCCGGCGTCTGGCTTATCTCTTGCAAACAAAAAGGCCGCCCCGAAGGGCGGCCTCTCGAATGCTTCAGCTTAAATGGTGCTGATGCCAAACGCGCGGGGCGCGTTCTTACATCATGCCGCCCATTCCGCCCATTCCACCCATGTCGGGCATGGCCGGGGCTGCGGACTCTTTCTTCGGTGCCTCGGCAACCATGGCTTCGGTCGTGATCAGCAGACCGGCGATGGAAGCAGCGTCTTCCAGCGCGGTACGGACCACTTTCACCGGATCGACGATACCCATGGTGATCATGTCGCCATATTCGCCGGTCTGGGCGTTGAAGCCGAAGGAAGCGGATTTGGCTTCCAGTACCTTGCCAGCAACGATCGAAGCTTCCGCTCCGGCGTTCTGGGCAATCTGGCGCAGAGGAGCCTGCAGGGCGCGGCGGATGATGTTGATGCCGGCTTCCTGGTCAGCGTTTACGCCTTTGGCGTTGATGAAGTTGGAAGCACGCGCCAGTGCCGTGCCGCCGCCGGGAACAATGCCTTCTTCAACAGCAGCGCGGGTCGCGTTCAATGCATCATCGACGCGGTCCTTGCGTTCCTTCACTTCAACCTCGGTCGAGCCGCCAACGCGGATCACCGCAACACCGCCTGCCAGCTTGGCAAGACGTTCCTGCAGTTTTTCGCGGTCGTAGTCGGAAGTGGTTTCCTCGATCTGCTGCTTGATCTGGCCAACGCGGCCCTCGATCTCTTTTTTCTTGCCAGCGCCGTCGACGATCGTGGTGTTCTCTTTGGTGATTTCCACTTTCTTCGCGGTACCCAGCATGTCGAGGGTAACGTTTTCCAGCTTGATGCCGAG
>JAGRLQ010000254.1 GCA_020441735.1 Nitratireductor sp. | reverse complement strand
CGCAACGTCATGAAGTCGGGCGTTTTGTGGAACGAGGTGGTGACCGCGACGCACAAGGAAAAGTATGCCGATGTGGAGCTGACCCATATGCTGGCGGATGCCGGCGGAATGCAGCTTGTGCGCTGGCCCAAGCAGTTTGACGTCATCGTTACCGATAACCTGTTCGGCGACATGCTTTCCGACGTTGCGGCGATGCTGACCGGATCGCTTGGCATGCTGCCGTCAGCATCGCTTGGCGCGCCCGACCCCAAAACCGGCAAGCGCAAGGCGCTGTATGAGCCGGTGCACGGTTCGGCGCCGGATATTGCCGGTACCGGCAAGGCCAATCCAATTGCCATGATCGCCTCGTTTGCCATGTGCCTGCGCTATTCCTTCAACATGATGGAAGAGGCCACGGCGATCGAAACGGCAATTGCCAGCGTTCTAGAACGCGGCTTGCGTACCGGCGACATCATGGCCGATGGCTGCGAAGAAGTGGGCACCAGTGAAATGGGCGATGCTATTCTGGCTGAATTGGCTCAGGCAAGCTGAGGCGCAGCCGGCTGTGACATGCGTTCCCCAAGCGGGAAACAGCCCTGAGAGCCGGAACTAGCATTTTGTTTACCATGTTTCGGGGAAGCGCCGAGGATGCGGTTTCCTTAATAATGTATTTGCCGCGCTGATCTATTCTGCTTCCAGCCTACCAGTGGGGGTTGAAGGCCATGATCAGCAGTTTTTTGCGCGACTATCGCGGCAATTTTTCCATCATTCTTGCATTGGCAGCCCTGCCAATCATGATCTGTGCCGGCGTTGCCGTCGACTACTCCGGTCTGTCGCGCGAGCAGACTCGGCTGCAGAATTCCGTGGATGCGGCCATTCTTGCCGTTGGACAGGATTTCGAATTCAAGGGCAAGGGCAAGGTCCGCAAGGAACTGAACGCCTACCTCAGAGGCAATATGGAAAAAGAAGCCTATGAGCGGATCGACAACCTTGATGTGGACATCAACCGGCGTGAACACACGCTGACGGTTGAGGCAAAAGGGAAATTCGATACATCCTTCATGATGCTGGCCGGCAAGGAGAAGCTCAACTACAAGGCAATATCGCAGATCATGTCCGCCCATGGCGGCGCGGAAGTCGCCCTGGTGCTCGACAATACCGGCTCCATGGGTGTCGACGGCAAGCTGGATGCCCTCAAGGTTGCCGCAAACAACTTCATCGATACCATGATCAAACGTTCCGGCAACGACCCGGTAAAAATCGGGATTGTTCCGTTCTCAACGCACGTCAATGTCGGTTTGTCGAACCGTAGTGCCAGCTGGATCTCCGTTCCCGATGACGGCGCGGGCCTGGTCTGGAATGGCTGCGTCGGCTCGCGCGACGCGCCCTACAACATCGAGGACCGTAACTACAACAAGCGTGTTCCCGGTATCATGAATACCGTGTGCGCCGCCGAGGTTACGCCGCTTACCGATGACAAGTATCTGCTGCAGTCAAGAATCAACGGCATGATTGCCAATGGCATGACGTATATTCCCACCGGAATGGTGTGGGGCCATCGCCTGCTGACAAACAAGGCACCCTTTGCCGAGGGTGTCAGCAATTCGGTGGCCAAGCGCGACAATATCAAGAAGTTCGTCATCCTGATGACGGATGGTGCAAACACCGTGTCGGCCGATCTTCCGGGCAGCGGTGACCACATTGGTTCCAACATTGCCCAAGCCAATCAATGGACAAGCGATGCGTGCTCCTATGTCAAAAGCAGCGGTGTCGGCGTTTTCACCATTACCTTCGGCAATCTCGACAATTCAATCCGGGATCTGATGCGCAACTGCGCCACATCCAAGGAAAACTACTTCCACGCTGCAACCGGAACCGAATTGAGTGGTGTGTTTGACGAGATACGCTCATCAATCGTCGCACTGCATCTTTCCATGTAGGCTGGAGCAATTTCGGTCCAACGGTGAAACGATCTGGTCTGAAGCTTCAAAACCCTCAAGGCCTGCATCGCCGCCGCCACTTGGGGTAGAGATGCGGGCTTTTACACTTTATTAGCAATAGGTGCCGATTCCGCCGCGCCGCGTGCCGGCGTTTACCGGCTATACGCAACTGGCCCTGTAAGGTTTGCAACAATGCAACCCCCAATACAGGCATCAACCCCCATGATGAAACGATTTGCCAGAGACCAGAAGGGCAATTTTGCCCTGACCCTTGCCATTGCCGCCCTGCCGATCATGCTGTGTGCCGGCGTTGCCGTCGACTACACCGGCGTGGTGCGTGAGCGCGGCAACCTGCAGGATGCCGTGGATTCAGCCATCCTCGCCGTTGGGCAGGATTTTGAAAACATGAGCAAGGGAGAGGTGCGCAGCGCACTGAAGGACATGCTTCGGGCCAACCTCTCCAAGGAGGAGTATGCCAGAATCAGCAGCCTCGATCCCGTCATCGACAAGAAAAAACACACGCTGACGGTGACCGCAAAGGCGGATTTCGACACCTCCTTCATGCTGCTGGCCGGCAAGGACAAACTGCCTTACCAGGCTGTTTCGCAGATCAAGTCTGCCGGTGGCGGGGCTGAAATTGCCTTCGTACTCGACAACACCGGTTCGATGGGGGTCGATGGCAAGCTGGAAGCGCTCAAGAAGGCGGCGTCGGGTTTTACCAAGGGCATCATGACAAAGGCTACGGACGGCGACATGAAGATCGCTATTGTGCCGTTCTCCAACCACGTCAATGTGAGCCTCTCCAACCGCAAGGCCAAATGGCTGGATGTCAAGGATGACTACACGGAGACCAAGGACAATGTCTGTTATCAGACGCGGGACGTGGTTTCGAAGTCGAACTGCCGGACGGAGACCTACTATTCGGATGGCGTTCCCTATGAATCGCAGATCTGCGACTACACTTACGGAGAGCCCTATGAGGTCTGCGGTCCGCAAACCAATAATTATACCTGGAATGGTTGTGTCGGCTCACGGCCCGAGCCGCTCAATCTGGAAGACAAGAATTACTCGGTCCGTGTTCCGGGACTGCTGAACGTGTGGTGCGGCGCAGAGATAACGCCGCTGACAAACAACCGTGACAAGATTCTCAATGAGATCGACGGCATGGTGGCCGGCGGCGATACCTACATCCCGGCGGGTTTGACCTGGGGCTTGCGGGTTCTTTCAAGCAGCGGTCCCTATAAAGAGGGTGCCAGCAAGTCTGCCGCCAAAAAGAAGAACATCAAGAAGTACCTCGTGCTGATGACGGATGGCGACAATACGCGTTCGGCCCAATTGCCGGATGCGCCGAGCCATTGGGGTTCCGATGCCGATCAGGCAAACGCCTGGACCACGAAGGCCTGCAACATCATCAAGAAGGAAGACATCTCGGTTTTCACTATCACCTTCGGTTCGCTGCTGGATGAAACCAAGAACCTGATACGCAACTGTGCGACAAAGCCGACACAGTATTATCACGCAGCTTCCGGTGCGGAGCTCTCGGCAGTGTTCGAGGATATTCGCGGTCAGATCAGCGCGCTGCATCTGTCGATGTGATGTGGCGGGTGATGCGGCTCGCGGCATTCCCTCACTGAAAACGAAATTGCCTGGCCCTGTATCACCCGATACAGGGCCGGGCTTTTCTTTCCTGGAATGGATGGCTACCTCCACCCAAAGCATGACGGCAGGTCGATTGACATTTCCTCCGGCCTGTATCAAAAGACCGCCACCATGAGCATCGCACCGAAGACCAAGACCGGTACATAAAGCTTCCGCCCCACACTCTCCCCGGGGGCGGGAAGAGTGATGCTTGCCAGAAGCCAGGGGAGAACGAGGCAAAGTCATGGGTTACAAGATCGCCATCATCGGAGCGACCGGCAATGTAGGCCGGGAAATGCTCGATATCCTTGCAGAGCGCGGTTTTCCGGCCGATACGGTCGTGCCGCTCGCTTCCCGCCGCAGCGTGGGAACGGAAGTTTCTTTCGGCGACAAGACCCTGAAGGTGAAGGCGCTGGAGGATTACGACTTCACCGGAACCGACATCGCGCTGATGTCGGCAGGTGGCGACGTCTCGAAGAAATATTCGCCGAAGATCGCGGCTGCCGGTTGCGTGGTGATCGATAACTCGTCGGCCTTCCGCTATGATCCCGACGTGCCGCTGATCGTGC
>JAGRLQ010000253.1 GCA_020441735.1 Nitratireductor sp. | reverse complement strand
TTGCGTGTTCTTTCTCAATTTCAAAACACTGGTGGAAACCCGTCGAGTGAACGGTCAAGCGTGTCTGTCTGGAAATGATGATGACGGAAGTCTGTTTCAGAGCTTCTGCAGAAAACGCACCACTGCTTCGGTGGCCGCGCTGCCGTCCTTGCCGATCGATGAATTGATCGACAGGTGGTTGTAGCGGCTGCCATCGAAACGGGAGACCGGTGCACCGGCAGCAGCCAGTGCATCGGCGAAGCGGAGCGAGATCTTGTCGCGGTTGCGCCCGCCCGACCACATGACCAGCGTCGGTGGCTGGGCACGGTTGTTGACGTAGGAGATCGGCGACCAGCGCTTCCACTTGTTCTTGCGGTCGAGCGCCGAATAGAGTCCCGGCACCTTGCCGTTATTGAGGCGTGCCAGATAGGCGATGTCATAGGCACCGGTATCGTTGCAGATCAGCAGTTTCGGCGTGCAGGCGCCGGACAGGGTGGCCAGCGAGGAAAGGTGGCAGCCGGCGGAATGACCCATCAGTGCCAGGCGATCGCCATTGCCGCCATACTTGCCGATGTTCTGTTTTACCCAGTTGACGGCCTGGGCGACCTGGACGGCCTGCTGCTCGGCATTGGCGCGCGGATACAGCGTGTAGCCGATGGAAACGAAGACGAAGCCCTTCTTGTTGAAATAGCGGGCCTTGCTCCCGATCTTGCCCTTGTCGCCGGCGCGCCAGGCGCCGCCATGAACAAAGGCCAGAACCGGCGCATTGGCTGCGTTTTCCGGCAGGTGGATGTCGAGCGTGTTGGCTCCATAGCTTATGTTTTTCAGCGGCGCCGCAGCGGCAGGTGACAAGGTTGCAAACGGCGTTGCGGCGGCAACGGTCACGGCAGCCAGAGACTGGATTGTCTGGCGGCGTGTCAGCATCTCGTGGATGGTCTTGTCAGGGTTTTTCTGGGTCATCGCGTGCACGCAATCTATCGTCATTGTTTGCCGTCACAAAATGGCAAACCGACTATCGCCCCGTTGGATTAATGTAGGTTTAACCATACGCAGAATCGAGTCAAAATTCGGGCAGCCGGCAGGTTCAGTGCAAGAACATCCGACATGGCGTAATCACGAGCGTTGACCTTGGCGGATGAAGCTGTCTATTTCAGCCTGCCAGCCGGCCGGGCGATCGCCGGTGCAAGTGCCGAAAGGCCGCACCGGAGGAAAGTCCGGGCTCCATGGAAACACGATGCCGGATAACGTCCGGCTGGGAAAGCGGGCTTGCCCGTCAACCCAAGGGAAAGTGCAACAGAAAGCATACCGCCTGTGGCGATCCGTTCGCTGCGGGTAAGGGTGAAAAGGTGGGGTAAGAGCCCACCGCGCAGCCAGCAATGGCAGCGGCATTGAAAACCCCATCGGGAGCAAGACCGAATAGGGGCAACGCGGGGGGCAACTCCCAGCCGGTTTTCAGGCCAGTTGTCCGGGTAGGTCGCGTGAGGTGTCTGGCAACAGGCATCCCAGATGAATGATCGCTGCGTCTTCTGCTTGCAGAAGGCCATACAGAACCCGGCTTACAGGCCGGCTGGCAGTTTTCTCCGGGCGCTTGCCTGATCGTGCAAGATCACCAAAGCGCCGTCCACACCGCCCAGGCAGCGAAAACACCATTGGCGACAAGCAGGCAGAAGACGGCAAAGGAGCCCAGATCCTTGGCCTCCTTGCCGTATTGGGAGATTTCCGGCGAGGTGCGGTCGACGACAAGCTCGATGGCCGTGTTGATTGCCTCGATGGCAAAGGTGATCAGGAACAGGCACAGGCTGCCGGCATAGGAAAACCAGTCCGCACCCACCGCCGCATAGATCACCAGAATGCCGATTGCCGCGGCGAGTTCCTGGCGGAAGGCCGATTCCGTTGCCGCCTTGCGAAGGCCGCCCAGCGAGTACCGGGTGGCTGCAAAGAGATGCGCCACGCCGTGCTTCTTGCTCTCGGGGTCGAAATATTCCTTGGTGTCACTCATGCAAATTCTCGAATCGCCGCTTCGATTGCCGGGTTTCAAGCACCTCCATATGGCAGGTTTGTTGCAAGTGCAAAATGCATGGCCGGAGCTTGAAGGCAGATTGGCTGTCGGAAGCCTTTCGGCGATGTCGCGCGATGGGCATGGTTTGGCGTTTTTTTCGATTGCATCGGCTGATGCCGGCGATAGTGTCCGCTGATGCGTGCGGCGCGGGTATCCGGGAGGAACGAGTTCATGAAAGCGGCAGTGTGCAGGGCATTTGGCGAGCCGTTGACCATCGAGGAGGTCAGGCTGGCGGCTCCCCGGGCGGGGGAAATCGAGGTCGAGGTCAAGGCCTGTGCGATCTGTCATTCCGATATTTCATTTGCAGAGGGTGCCTGGGGCGGGCCACTGCCGGCGGTTTACGGTCATGAGGCAGCCGGCATCGTCAAGCGGGCCGGGCGCGGGGTGACATCCGTCAAGCCGGGCGATCATGTGGTGGTGACGCTGATCCGCTATTGCGGCGACTGCCATTACTGCAATCAGGGCAGCCAGGTGATGTGCGAGGAGGTGTTCCCGCTCGACCGCAAGGGGCCGATTTCCGATGACAAGGGTCCGGTGGAGCAGTCGATGCGCACCGGCGCCTTTGCCGAGCGGGTGGTCGTGCATCACAGCCAGGCGGTGAAAATTCCGAAATCGGTTCCTTTCGCCAGCGCTTCGCTGCTTGCCTGCGGGGTCATTACGGGCTTTGGCGCAGTGGCAAACACCGCCGATGTGAAGCCCGGCCAGAATGTGGCAGTGATCGGCTGCGGCGGTGTCGGGCTCAATGCGGTGCAGGGGGCCGCCCATTGCGGGGCGGCAAAGATCATCGCCATCGATCTGGCGCCTTCAAAGCTGAAGGATGCAAAGCGCTTCGGGGCCACCCACGGGATTAATCCGGCAACGGAAGATGCGGCCACAAAAATCAGGAAACTCACAGCAGGGCGCGGTGTCGATTATGTGTTCGTCACAGTGGGCGCGGTGGGCGCGATTGAAGGCGCGTTCGACTACATCACCAAGAATGGCAGCGTGGTGGTGGTCGGCATGCCGGCCTCGGGCGTGTTTGCCAAATACGATCCGGCGACGCTGGCGGCGTGGAACCAGAAGATTATCGGCTCGAAAATGGGCGAGGCGGTGATTGCGCGCGATATTCCGCGGCTGGTGCGGGCCTATCGCATGGGAGAGCTGCAGCTCGATGAACTCGTCTCCAACACCTATCCGCTGGAAGGGATCAATGAGGCGATTGCCGAGGTCAAGTCGGGTACGGTGAAGCGCAACGTGATCGTGTTCAACTGAAGTTAGCGCAACCGGGAGGAAAAGCCGATGCATGTTCAGGACGTGAAAACATGGGTGGTCGGCAATCCGCCGCCGCAGACGGGCGGGCGCTACTTCATTTTCGTCAAACTGACCACCAATGACGGCATTCACGGCTATGGCGAAGCCTATGCTGCCACTTTCGATCCGCATCTGACGGCGAAGATGATCGAGGATGCGGCGGCGCGCTATCTCGTCGGGCGCGATCCGCATGATGTCGATGTGTTGTTCCGCAACTGCTATTCGTCTGGTTTTTCGCAGCGGCCGGACGTCTCGATGATGGGCTGTTATTCGGCGCTGGAGATCGCCTGCTGGGACATTATCGGCAAGGCCGCAGGCCAGCCGGTCTACAAGCTAATTGGTGGGCAGGTGCACGAAACCCTGCGCAGCTACACCTATCTCTATCCGGCATCGGGCAGCGTCTATCCCGACGAGACGGAAAGCGCGAAGAACGTCTACAACGATCCCGACCTTGCCGCCGAAGCTGCCCTTGCTTGCGTCAAACAGGGATTTGATGCCGTCAAGTTCGATCCTGCCGGACCGTACACGATTTACGATGGCCACATGCCGAGGCTGGCCGATATTGATCTGTCGGCCAATATGTGCCGCGCTGTGCGTGAGGCCGTCGGCACGAAAGCTGACATTCTGTTCGGCACCCACGGCCAGTTTACCGCCGGCGGCGCGATCCGGCTGGCCAAGGCAATCGAGCCATACGATCCGCTATGGTTCGAGGAGCCGGTGCCGCCCGACATGCCGGAAGTGATGGCGCAGGTTGCCCGCGCCACGTCGATCCCCGTCGCCACGGGCGAGCGGCTGACGACGCGCTTCGAGTTCGGAAGGGTGATCGAGAACCGGGCGGCCAGCATTCTGCAGCCCGATAGCGGGCGCTCGGGCGGCATTCTGGAAACGCGCAAGATTGCGGCGATGGCGGAAACCTTCCATATCCAGATCGCGCCGCACTGCTATTGCGGGCCGATTGTGGGGGCGGCGAACATCCAGATCGCCACGGCCTGTCCCAATTTCCTGATCCTTGAGTCGATCAAGACGTGGGACGGGTTCCACGAAAAGCTGCTGAAGAAAAAGATCGAGTGGCAGGACGGCCATGTCATTCCATCGAAGGAGCCGGGGTTGGGCGTCGAGCTCAACGAGGATGTCTGCGAAGCGCATCCCTGGAAAGGCGATACATTGCATCTGGAAATGGCAAAACAGCCGCTGATGCCCTGATTGTGGCCGGCGGTAGGCCGCTTTGTTGTCTTATTGCGTTGCGATTTGCTGGCAGTCGGACTGCGGTATTTCACTTGCCACGGTCATGCCGGTTCCTGCGGCGATGCCGATGACGATGACCAGTGCGGCAATGACGAGTTTCATATCAAGATCCTCCTAAAACAGAACGCGGTGGAAGCGCTCCGGTTCCTTGCCTTCTGTTTGTATGGATTTGCTTGGCTGGCCGCCGTGCAATCGGTCACAGGCTAACGCTTTGTTAACGCGATTGGGGCAATTCTTACCAACTGCCTAAGAAAGGGTTCATTTTTCCCTAATCACCCAAGTTGTTCCATTGACCCCCAAATTTTCCCATGATACTCCAAATGCGATGCGGCCGCGTCCCGAACGACCTTCGGGACTGTTGATCGGTCGGGAGATTGGCCGGCAAGCCATCGTACGGGGGAAGCCGGTTTGCCGAGTTGCGATTGCGGATGTGTCCGCAACTTGCGGGAAGCAAACCGGCCAGACGATGGAAGCGGCCCAATGGGGAGTAACGGGCATGGCGGCATGCGGGCCCGGTGCCCGCCAGAGCCGGTATGCGGAGTCGGGTGGCAGCCCGGTTCCGGTTTCAGGTAACGCGACAGCGGACCAAGGGGAAAACGATGGATCGGTTCGTCTCGAACACGATCAACCGGGTGGACAAGAAGGGCCGCGTTTCGATTCCGGCCGCCTTCCGGCTCGTCCTCGGCAATCAGCCCGTTCTCAGCACGATTTTGAGCGTCGAGCATCCGGTGGCGGAGGCTGGTGGCAAGGACTTCATGGATTCCAATCTGAAGCGGCTGTCGATGATGGACCCGTTTTCGGAAGAATACGCCATGTGGTCGCTATGCCTGGTGGGCGATGCGGACGAATTGAAGATCGATCCGGAAGGCCGGATCGCGATCAGCGACAACATTCGCGACCATACCGGGATTGGCGACGAGGTGGCCTTTGTGGGCTGCGGTCATTTCTTCCAGTTATGGGAGCCTTCAGCCTTCCGCGCCTATCGCGAAACGGCGCGGGCGAAAGTGCGCGAAATGCGCCGGGCGCTCGGCCAGCATGGTGCGGGCCCGTCTCCCGGCTTTTCAACCCAATCACAGAATTCCCCCGCAAGCCGGACGGGTTCGCAGGCAGAACCCGGGGCCTCAGGAGCCCAAGGCAGCGGCAAGGAGCAGGATACGTGACGGACGGCAGCGAAGGTGCGAGCGGCGCACCGCAAACTGCTGGCGGACCCGTGCGGCATGTACCCGTCATGCTCAACGAGGTGCTCGATTGCCTCAATCCGGTTTCGGGGGAAACCATTATCGATGGCACGTTCGGTGCCGGCGGTTACTCATCGGCAATCCTCGACAAGGGAGCAACGGTCATTGCCATCGACCGCGATCCCGATGCAATTGTCGGCGGCGCGCCATTGGCGGATACTTCGGATGGCCGCCTGAAACTGGTTGCCGGCGAGTTTGCCGAACTCGATGTCATTGCAAATGCTGCGGGCTTCGATGCCGTTGACGGCGTCGTTCTCGATATTGGTGTTTCCTCCATGCAGCTTGACGAGGCTGAGCGCGGATTTTCCTTCCGCCAGGACGGACCGCTCGACATGCGGATGGGGCAGGCCGGTCCTTCTGCTGCCGATGTGGTAAACCATGCCGATCAGGCAACGCTTACCCGCATTTTCGGTCTGCTTGGCGAGGAGCGCCAGGCACCTCGTGTCTCAAGCGCCATCGTCAAGGCAAGGGCCAAGGCGCCGATCACCCGGACAAGCGAGCTTGCGCGCATCATCGAAGCTGCTGTCGGCAAGAAGCCCGGCGACCGTATTCACCCGGCGACGCGGTCCTTTCAGGGCCTGCGGATCTTCGTCAATGGCGAGCTGGAGCAACTGGCCAAGGGGCTGTTTGCCGCCGAGCGCATTCTCAAACCCGGCGGGCGGCTTGTCGTCGTCACCTTTCATTCGCTGGAAGACCGCATCGTCAAGCGCTTCTTTCAGGATCGCGCCGGCAAGGCCTCCGGCTCACGTCACCTGCCGCAGGCAGAAGCCTCGGAGCCACTCTTTTCGCAGAGCGAGCGTTCAGCGCTCGCGGCAGGCGAAGAAGAAACCGCTGACAATCCGCGGGCGAGATCGGCCAAGCTGCGCTGGGGTGTGCGGACCGCTGCGCCCTCGAGAAAGGGCGATCTTTCCATTTTCAAACTGCCAAGGCTGGCAATCGAACAGGTAAATTCCCGTGCTCAGACCCGTTGACCTCGTGATGATCGGCCTTCTGCTGGGTGGCGCCGCCTTCACCTTCAAGGTGAAGC
>JAGRLQ010000252.1 GCA_020441735.1 Nitratireductor sp. | reverse complement strand
TCCTGATCGAGGCCGGTGCACCGCTTGATCACGTCAACAATCTCGGCTGGACGGCGGTGATTGAATCCATCGTGCTGGGGGACGGTGGCGAAAACCACCAGAAGACGCTGCGTTATCTGGTCGATGCGGGTGCCGATATCACCATTGCCGACAATAGCGGCCGCCTTCCCGTGGATCTGGCGCAGCAGCGCGGCTACGATGAAATGGTCGCTCTTTTGGAGCGGTAACCGCCTTAATCGTGGATAAAGCCTGCCAGCGGGCGGCGCAGCGTATTGAGCTGCCATCCTTCGGTGTTACAACCGCCCTGTCGGACAGTCAGGGTACTTCATGGATATTCTTCTCATCGGCTCCGGCGGGCGCGAACATGCGCTGGCCTGGAAACTGACCCAGTCGCTTCACTGCGATGAACTCTACTGCGCACCGGGCAATGCCGGCATTGCCGAACTTGCGACCTGCGTTCCCATCGACCCGATGGACAATGCGGCAATTGTCGACTTCTGCCGGGAAAAGAATATCGATTTCGTCGTGGTCGGGCCGGAGCAGCCACTGGTCAACGGGCTGGTGGATGCTCTGGAAGCCGCCGGGGTCGATGCCTTTGGACCGACGCAGGCTGCCGCGCAGCTTGAAGGCTCGAAAGGGTTTACCAAGGACCTTTGCGCCGAATACGATATTCCCACTGCTGCCTATCAGCGCTTCAACAACGCGCCAAAGGCCAAAATGTATGTCCGCCAGCAGGGTGCCCCCATCGTCATCAAGGCGGACGGGCTTGCCGCCGGTAAAGGCGTCATTATCGCCGAAACGGTGGAAGATGCCTGCGATGCAATCGATGCCTGTTTCGAAGGCACCTTCGGCGAAGCGGGTGCGGAAGTGGTGGTCGAGGAATTCCTCGAAGGCGAGGAAGCAAGCCTGTTTGCCATCTGCGACGGACAGACCGCCATGCTGATGGGGACAGCACAGGATCACAAGCGTGTCGGCGATGGCGATACCGGTCCCAATACCGGTGGCATGGGCGCCTATTCCCCCGCCCCCGTACTGACGCAGGAACTGATCGACGAGGTGATGACGGAGATCATCGTGCCAACCCTTGCCGGCATGCATGCGAGAGGGCATCCGTTTCGCGGCATTCTCTATGCCGGGCTGATGCTGACAGCCGATGGGCCAAGCCTGATCGAATACAATACGCGCTTCGGCGACCCGGAATGCCAGGTGCTGATGCCGAGGCTCAAATCCGATCTGGTGGAACTGATGCTGGCGGCGTCAACGGGAAGCCTGCTCGAACTGCCGGAAGCCGAATGGGATGAACGCACCGGGCTGACCGTCGTCATGGCGTCGAAGGGTTATCCCGGCAGTTATGAAAAGAACACGGTGATCGAGGGTGTCGAAGATGCCGAGAAGGCAGGCGCACTGGTCTTTCACGCCGGCACGTCGAGAAGCGAGGATGGCGCACTGCTTGCCATCGGAGGCCGCGTGTTGAACGTCACCGGCTTCGGCGATAGCGTCACGGAAGCGCAGCAGGCTGCCTATGACGGCGTTGCAAAAATCCGCTGGGAAAACGGTTTCACACGCTCTGACATCGGCTGGCGGGCGATTGCGCGGGAGAAAGCAGTCACATGATCTTCATGGTGCTGAAATCGCTGCACTTTCTGGCGCTTGTCTTCGGCGCGGCGGCGAGCCTCGGCAATATCTATCTGGCGCTTTCCGCAGGCCCGCATGATCTGGCTGCGCCCGGTTTTACGAACACGCTGCGCAAGTTCTACCGGCTGACGGCGCTCGGCGCGATTACCGTTTTATGGGCTACCGGCCTGCTGCTGATGGTGTGGCGCTACGGCCTATGGGTGGAAGGCATCGCCTTCAACGCCAAGATCATGCTGGCGGTAGTGCTGACGGCGATCATCTTCTTTCTCAACCTGATGGCGCCGGGCTGGGCACGCAGCGGTGGCCCGCCGTCCTATGTGCCGGTGCTGCACTGGGTTGGCAGCACCTGCCTGATCGGAATTGTCGTTTTCGCGGTTGTTGCGTTCAACTAAGTCTTATTCGGCCGCTTCAGCGCGGTCGGTGTAGCTGGCCAGTTCACCCCTGATCACATAGCGCAGGATTTCCACGACCTGCTCAGAAGTCTTTGCAACAGCAAGGGCAGCCGCATCGACTTCCTTCAGCGCATGGGCATGCTCGTCCTGGTGGATGACGATCACCGGCTTGCCGAGCGCCGAGGCATAGCCGGCGTCGAAGGCGGCGTTCCACTGCTTGTACTTCTCACCGAAGCGCACGACGACGACATCGGCATCGGCAATCAGCGCGCGGGTGCGGATGGCGTTTACCTGTGCGCCCTTGTGGTCGTGCCAGAACTTGTTGTCTTCAGCGCCCAGAATGGCGACGCCGCAATCATCCGACGCCTCGTGATGAGTGACG
Organism: Nitratireductor sp.; assembly: GCA_020441735.1. GTDB lineage: Bacteria > Pseudomonadota > Alphaproteobacteria > Rhizobiales > Rhizobiaceae > Salaquimonas. The sequence continues at coordinate 6,237 of JAGRLQ010000252.1, read as the reverse complement.
GGTGCTGCTGTGGACACCGGAAGGCCTGCCGCCTTGCAGCCTGCCTCGATCTCCTCGCGCCAGTTGGTGTGGATTTCGCCGGAAAGATAGAGGTTCCAGGTTTTCATCGATTTGCCTCTTGATTAGTCATCCTCGGACAAGCTGCGAAGCAGCGCTGATCCGAGGACCCAGTATTGCATCAAGCCTAGGACATGCTGGGTCCTCGGGACAAGCCCGAGGATGACTATCGTTGGTTTTAACCGCCGATCCGGCTCAGATCGGCAACTGTTGCCGTTGCCGCGCGGATACGGGCAAGCAGCGCCAGGCGGTTGGCGCGGACCTTCTCGTCTTCGGCATTGACATGCACGGTCTCGAAAAAGGCGTCGATGGGCGCGCGAAGGCTTGCCAGCCGGCTCATCGCCTCCTCATAGTTTTCCGCTTCGATGGCATTGGTGGCGAGCTTTTCGACATCTTCAAGCGTTTCGAACAGGGCGCGCTCCTCATCGGTCTCGAACAGATCGGGATCGACGGTTTCGGCGATCTTCGTTTCCTTCTTCTCCTCGGCAGCGAGAATGTTGGCTGCCCGGCGGTATCCCTGGATCAGGTTTTCACCATCGTCCGTTTCGACCAGCTTCTGCAGGGCGCGGGCCTTGAGGGTGACTGCCAGAAGGTCGTCGCTCTTTTCGGTGAGAACCGCATCAATCACGTCATGGCGTACGCCCTCATCCTTGAGGAATACCTTGAGGCGGTCATGGAAGAAGGCCAGCAGATCATCGCTGACGTCTGGTTTGTGTCCGGTGATTTTCTCGATCCACTCCGGCGCATCACCCTCGATCTGGTCGATGATTGCACGGACCGCAGCACTGAACACGCCATGGGTTGCGATCTCGCGCAGAATGGCATGAAGCAGGGCAGCCTGTTCCTCATCATCCGACGTATCAATCTCGCGGAGCAGGAGTTGCGCATCGAACAACCGGTCAAGCTGCAGGCGTACCCCGTTTTCCAGCACCAGCCGGATAACGCCGAGCGCTGCCCGGCGTAGTGCATAGGGATCCTTTGATCCGGTGGGCTTTTCGTCGATTGCCCAGAAGCCGATCAGCGTGTCGAGTTTGTCTGCCAGCGCCACGGCGACGGATACCGGATCGGTGGGCACATCATCGGTGGGGCCAAGCGGCTTGTAGTGCTCCTCTATTGCCAGGGCGACCGAAGCATCCTCGCCTGCCCGTTCGGCGTAGCGGCGGCCCATCTTGCCCTGCACTTCGGGAAACTCGAACACCATGGCCGATTGCAGATCCGCCTTGGCGAGGAAAGCCGCACGCTTTGCTTTCGCAGGATCGGCTGCAACCACCGGCGCCAATTCCTCAGCCAGCGCCATGATACGCCGGATACGTTCACCCTGGGAGCCGAGTTTTGCATGGAACGTAACGTTGTCGAGTCCCTTCACCCATTCGTCGAAACCGCCCTCTTTCGCCGTCTGCTGGAGATCGGTTTCCCAGAAGAAGCGGGCATCGGACAACCGTGCGGCAACCACCTTGCCGTTGCCGCGGGCCACTTCCTTGCCGCCATCGGAAGGAATGATGTTGGAAACCAGCAGAAAGCGGGGAGCAAGCGAAGCCTCACCCTGAGCCTGCATCACGAAACACTTCTGGTTTTCGCGGATGGTGAGCTGAACGACTTCCGGCGGGATATCGAGAAACGCTTCGTCGAATTCCCCCATCAACACCGTCGGCCATTCAACCAGATTGGCAACTTCCTCCAGAAGACCCGCATCCTCCACCAGTTCAAAACCCTGGGCGAAGGCCAGGTTCTTCGCATCCTGAAGAATGATCTCCTTGCGGCGCTCGGCATCAAGGATGACATGGGCTTTTTCAAGCTGCGAGACATAGTCGTCGAAACGCTTAACGGTGATGGCACCCGGCGACAGGAAGCGGTGACCGCGCGTCGAATTGCCAGAGGCAATGCCCGAAACCTCGAAAGGTATGACTTCCGGTTCCTCGGTTTCCGGTCCGAAGGTGCAAAGGATCGAATGCAGCGGACGCACCCATTTGAGCGATCCCGGTTCGCGGCTCGCCTCGCCCCAGCGCATGGACTTGGGCCAGGGAAAATTCTGGATGATCGCAGGCATCACCTCGGCAATGATATCGGCTGCCTCGCGGCCGGGCTTCTCGATTACCGCAACATAAAAGTCGCCCTTCTTGGGATCGGATTTGACCTCGGCCTGATCGATGCTTTCAAGCCCCGCACCACGCAGGAAGCCGGCAATCGCCTGTTCCGGCGCATCGGTGCGCGGCCCCTTGCGCTCCTCGCGGATATCGGCTGAACGGGCCGAGACGCCCCGAATGTCGAGCGCGAGTCGGCGCGGCGTCCAGTATTCCTTTGCACCCTCATAAGTAAGCCCGCCATCGACCAGCGCATCGGTGACCAGTTTCTTCAGGTCGCCGGCAGCTTTTCTCTGCATGCGAGCAGGTATCTCTTCAGAGAACAGTTCGAGCAAAAGGTCGGGCATGTTGGTGCTTTACAGGCAGGAATTATGGTCGCGCCTGCGTTAGCAAGAGACGATGGCGATGTCACGTTTAACTTGGTGTAAACAGTGGCAACCGTGCTGCCTGTAGCCCGCGGCGATCAGGCATCATCGCGCCACTTCGCATCGAGATGGGTACCGTCGCAGAATGGCTTGTTCTTCGACAGGCCACACCGGCACAGCACGAACTTCTCTTCCGATGCGCTTTCAGCGAAGCGGGCGCCATCGATTTTCATGTTGCGCACCTGATAGGGACCGTGACGCTCGACGCGGATTTTCACTTCGTCGCCGACAAGATGCTGCGCTTCGCCGCCCGGCTCGGAGGCCGTCAACGCGCCAGAGGGGCAGGCATGGATGACCTCCCGGACGGATTCAGCCGTCCCCTCATTGGGCTGCACCCAGGGCTTCTGCTGCACGTTGAAGACATCGCGGTTGTGGCGCCCGCATTCGGCCGCGTGCGAACACAGCAGCTTGTTGAAATAGACGGTGACCTCGCTGCCCTCGTAGGAAAAGACACGGCCATCGGGATTTTCCGTTTCGTTGGCGGAGGAAAAGCCCGCCTCCTTGTGGGAACCGTCGCAGAACGGCTTGTTCTTCGAATGGCCGCAGCGGCAGAGCGCCATGACCGGCTTCGTCTCTATTTCACTGCCATGGTGATCGGCGAAATGCTCGAGATTCTTGACCACCAGCGGCCCGTTCTCGCGCTGCTCGATGGCGGGCGCCTTTGCTGCGTCCTCCTCAAGCGTGTTGTGGGTTCCGTCGCAAAACGGGCGGTTATCCGTCTGCTTGCAGGCGCAGAACCATTGCTCGCCGTCGCTTTCGGCTTCCCAGGCAATCGGCGAAAACTCGCTGCCCTTGTGGGAGCCGTCGCAGAAGGGCTGGTTGGCGGAGCGCCCGCAGGCGCACCACCAATAGGTCTTGCCCTTCTCCACCTCGATGCGGATCGGCGCCTTTGCCGCTATCTCGCCTTTCATCGCACTGTCTCCTCGTCTTGAACTTGATGCGTAGGCTACCAGCCACCGCCACCGCCGCCGCCGCCGCCACCGCCGGAAAAGCCGCCACCCGAAGAACCCGAAGAGCTCTTGGGCTGAGGCATGGCGGACGCCATGGCAGCGGAGACCGCTGCAACGGAAGCTGCCGTTGCCGAACCGATCCTGTCGGGCGTCCAGCTGCGGCCGCGATACCAGGTCGGATGATAGTCGTGTTTCCTGTCCGGTGATACGCGGGCAAGATGTGCAGCCCAGGCCTTCGACCAGGGTTCCTCGACGCCCAGTCCTGCCGCATAGGGTAGATAGCGCTCGTAGAGCTCTTCCGACATCTGCGGTGCATCGCGCATGTTGAGACGGTTGGTCTCGGCGGTTTCCAGGTAGAGCTTGAAGCCCTCGATGCGGGGAAGCACCTTGGCGCCTTTCAGCGTCGGCGCGCCGAGCAGGAAGAACATCAGCGCAATCATGACGATGCCGATGACGGTCAGAAGCCCTGCCACCTGCCAGGCCGGCAGGTCACCAAGCAGCAACACGCCGAGCGCTGCCGCACCAATGGCCAGACTGCCGGCGAGCAGCAGAATGCCGCCAATAAGACGGGTAATGCGATAGGCGACCGGATTGGAAAACATGAACCAGCCGAAGAGGGCGATGGCCGTGCCGAAAATGCTGGTGAACAGGGCCGGCATGACGATGCTCATCGCCGCATCGGATGGCTGCTGCAGGATAAGGCCCAGAATGAGGGTTATCGCGCCGACAAAAATGCCCGGCACGAACCAGCCAAGATTGTGCTTGAAGAACTTGCCGCCATATTCATGCCGGATCGCCGATTGCAGGCTTGACTGTGCTGACTGCAGCGTCTTGCCAAAGCGCTTGTCGAGGCTGATGACCTCGCGGCTGCCAAGCAACCTGGCATAGAGCGATTTTTCACCACCGGGTAATCCGGCAATCGAAGCAGCATCCGACACAGCGCCACGGGCAAAGCTGATCTTGCCCTTCTTGTCTTCGTCGATCACCAGCATCTTCTTGACGCCGAGCGACAGCAGCGCGGCAATATAGGCAAGATCGGAGCCTCGGCGGACTGCCTTGAAGCTCTTGAAATGGACGAAGGACATCGCTGCAGGAGAAAGGTTTTCCGGCGGATGAAACAACGGGATGACGGTTTCACCCGGCGGATCGCGGCCGACCTTGTTCCAAACGAAGAGATAGTAAAGCGGCACGAACAGCCAGCCGAGCGCGAAAATGAAATAGCCGATGTTGCTCCACAGCCAGTACAATCCGCCGCCAGCACCCTCGCCACCGACCACGCCCTTGGTGAAGCCGACGGCAATGGTCAGCCCCTCGTGACGGCGAAGCTGCCGTTTCGTCTCGAAACGCAGTTCGCTGCTGCCCTCACCCGAGACAGTGTATTCCCTGCCCGCGGTCCCGTAGCCCCCCGTATAGGCGGCAACCTGTTCGGAAGTTGCGCCATCGGGCAGATGGACAAGGGCTGAAGCCTTGAGGATTGGAAAGTCCCAGAAATTGCCGGTGACGTTCCAGTAGAGCTCGTCATAGCCGTCGAAATAGCGCAACTGGCGGGTGGTGTTATAGCGGATGGTGTAGCGGTGCACGCCATGGCGGATGAAAACATCGGCGTCGCCGATGTAGATCCGGTAGAAGCGGTCGACCCATTCGGTCTTGTAAGGTGACGGCTTTCCGTTGTGCAGCACCTCGATGAGGTCGAAACCGTTATCGGTCCACAGACCCCAGGAATCATGCGCCCTGAGCGGAATATCGCGATAGATGCCGCGCTTGATGCTACGGCCTTCGGCATTGACGGTAATCGTCTCGGTTACCTCAAGCGAGCCATCCGTCTTGACGAAGATGTCGGAAGCGTACTCGCGGATCTCCTCTGCTGCCTGCGCCTGTGAAACGGCAAACAGCGAAAGGCAGAGCAGCAGGGCTGCGGCGAGGCGTGTCATGGCGGCGGCTATTCGAAGCTGACTTTCGGAACGGCGCGGTCGGCTTCATCCTCCAGTTCGAAATATTCGGCCTTCTGAAAGCCGAACCGGTCGGCGATGAGATTGGAGGGGAAGGATTCAACAGAAACGTTCAGATTGCGCACCGCACCATTGTAGTAGCGGCGGGAAAGCGAAATCTCGTTTTCCGTCTCTTCCAGCGCGTCCTGAAATTCCTTGAAGTTCTCGTTTGCCTTCAGATCGGGATAATTCTCGGCGACGGCCATCAGCCTGCCGAGCGCACCGGAAAGCGCACCCTCGATCGAAGCGCGCTGATGGGGAGCGGCATTGGAGGCACCCACCGCCTTGGAGCGCAGACGTGTCACCTCCTCCAGCAACTCGCGCTCATGCTTCATGTAACCCTTGACGGTTTCCAGCAGGTTGGGAATGAGATCGGCACGCCGTTTCAACTGCACGTCGATACCGCTCCAGCCCTCCCCCACCATCTGCCGGTTCTTCACCAGGCTGTTGTAGAGAGAAACCGCGTAAAGCCCTACTGCGGCCAGAATGGCGAGAATGATCCAGGTTGACATGACTTACCTCCGAGAAAATCCGTGGGCGTCAGCCCGCACACTTGTGCGTATTATGCATAGCGCCGGAGAATTGTCACCGAAGTGACAGAAGTCACTTCACGCCAGTTGAGGCAATGGCCTGGCACGGCCTAGACGGCGCCGCCGGCCTCGGTCTTCAGGAAGGCTTCCCCACAGGCCTTGGCGAGCGTGCGAACGCGGAGAATGTAGCTCTGGCGCTCGGTCAC
>JAGRLQ010000026.1 GCA_020441735.1 Nitratireductor sp. | reverse complement strand
TGGAGGCCTCGCCCGGAATCGAACCGGGGTGCAAGGATTTGCAGTCCTCTGCGTAACCACTCCGCCACGAGGCCAACCGGCGCTCCATATCTGCCAAGCACTACAACCTGTCAAGGTTGAAGACCGCAAAAGGCGGTTGGAACAGCCAGTTTATTTCCACACAGGGTGAATGGTCTGCAAACTGCCGCTGAAAAGAGGGTTCGTGCTCAGTTTTTTTACTTACCCGGCTTGGCAAACCGGTTTGCCCTTTGTATAGGCTTCGCGGTCGGCACCGACGTGATCCCCGGTAGCTCAGTGGTAGAGCAGTTGACTGTTAATCAATTGGTCGCTGGTTCGAATCCGGCCCGGGGAGCCACTCTTTTCAGGCGCGTTTTGCCTGGCGTCCGCAACTTCACATTCGGGGCCGGCATGTGGACCCCCGGCGTGGACAGGGTGATGGCCGCTACGAAGCTGATAGGGCGCATGCCATGCTAGATTTCCAGACTGCCCGCCAAAACATGGTCGATTGTCAGGTGCGTACCAATGACGTCACCAACCATGCGCTGCTGGATGCACTTTCCGCGGTCCCGCGCGAACGTTTCGTGCCGCAGGAAAGAGCGGAACTTGCCTATATCGATGAGGACATTTCCCTGGGCGGCGGTCGCTACCTGATGGAGCCTGCGCCGCTTGCCAAGCTCATTCAGGCAGCGGGTGTCTCCGAGGATGACGTGGTGCTCGATATCGGCTGCGGTTCAGGCTATTCCACGGCGGTTCTTTCGCGCCTTGCTTCCATCGTTATTGCTGTCGAGGAGGATGCCGGCCTTGCAGCACTTGCCACCGGCACGCTTTCCGATCTGGATTATGACAACACGATTGTCGTCAAGGGCACCCTCAGCGAAGGTTATCCTTCGGAAGGGCCGTATGACGTGATCTTTCTGGGCGGCGCTGTGGAGGAAATCCCTGCCGGCCTGTTTTCCCAGCTGCGCGATGGCGGCAAGCTGCTGGCTGTCGAAGGTCATGGCAATGCCGGCGTTGCCCGCCTTTACATGCGCAACGGTGATGATTTCAGCGGCCGCAGCCTGTTCAACTGTGCCATTCAGCCCTTGCCGGGGTTCGAGAAAAAGGCCGAGTTCGTTTTATAAGGCCGGATTCGTTTTATGAGGGAAGGGTGCCTGGCCAGGACAACGGCTGGTTGTTGCTTCTTTGTCACGCTTGTGCGTAGCATCATGAAATCGGGTCATTTTCATTGACGCTGCCGCGGCAGGCTTTAGTGTCTTTTTCGAAGACTGAATTCGGAAATCCGGAATACTGCGGCTGTAGGGTTTGGTGCAAATTGCGCCCGGCGCCGTAACCGGGGCGGAAATTCCGCGCCGGTTTGGGTGGCATGGCCGCCGGACAGTCCGTCTTCTGTCTGAAACACCGTTCAATTGACGGCGCACGGGGAAGCGCCCAGACCGGCAAAGCGCATCGCAATCAGGGGCAATCGCGGCGGGTCGACACTGGGTAGAGTTGGAATGCGTATTCACCGCAAGTTTCTTTTGGCCGCTTTGATCACGGCCGGCGCTTTGATGTCGGGGGGAACCGCCTCTGCGCAGACCATGAAGGAGGCGCTGGCGCTGGCCTATGCAAACAATCCCTCGATCAATGCCCAGCGGGCGGGCACCCGCGCGGCTGACGAGGCTGTTGCCATTGCCAAGTCCGGTTACCGACCGACGCTCTCGGGCAGCGCCTATCAGGGAAAGACCTGGGCTGAAACACGCTCTCCCTTTGGCAAGACCACCACGCGGCTTGCCCCCGGCGGCTTCGGCGTTGAGATTTCCCAGAACCTGTTCGACGGCTTCCGGACCCAGAATAATGTGCGCGCTTCCAAATCGGCAGTGATGGCAAGCCGCGAAACGCTGCGAAACGTCGAGCAGAATATCCTGTTCGATGCGGCCAGTGTCTATATGGATGTGCTGCGCGACCGCGCGGTCGCCGACTACCGCAGACAGTCGCTGGCCTTTCTCGAAGAGCAGGTGCGTTCTGAATCGAGCCGATTCGAGGTTGGCGAAAGTACCCGTACCGATGTTGCCCAGGCCCGCGGCCGCCGCGCTGCTGCCCAGGCGCAACTCGCCGGCGCCCAGGCCCAGTTGAAAACGAGTATTGCGATTTTCATGCAGGTTATCGGCCGCGAGCCGAAAAACCTGCGCTCTCCGAAACCGGTCACCGCGCTCATCCCGTCGAGCATGAACACCGCTCTTGAAGTTGCCCGCAGCAATCATCCGGCGATCAAGGCGACCAAGCATCTCGTCGATCAGGCGCTCTTCAACGTCAAAAGCGCCGAGGGCGAATTGTTGCCGACGCTGTCGCTCAATGGAGGCGTTAGCCGGGATTTCGACACCGGCGTGAACACCGACCGGGATTCGGCAAGCGTAACCGCAAGGCTGAGCGTGCCGATCTATCAGGGTGGCCGCGTGTCGGCGACTGTGCGCCAGAACAAGGAAGTGCTGGGCCAGCGCCGCATCGAGGTCGATGAAGCCGTTGACAATGTTCGCGCAGCCGTGGTCTCCGCCTATTCCCAGCTTGAGGCGGCGCGCGCTTCCGTCATCGCCAACCAGACACAGCTTGAGGCCGCAAATCTTGCCCTGCAGGGTGCCATCGAAGAGCGCAAGGTCGGTCAGCGCACCACGCTGGACGTTCTGAACACCCAGCAGGAAGTGATCGATGCCCAGATTGCACTGGCCCAGGCCCGGCGCGATCTGGTGGTTGCCTCCTATGCGGCCCTGTCGGCAATTGGCAAGCTGGATGTGCCAACGCTCAAGCTCGCGGTCGCCCGCTATGAGCCCGAAGACCACTATCAGGCGGTCAAGGACAAGTGGTACGGGCTCCGGACTCCAGACGGCCAGTAAACCGGCTATCGCTGTCTGCCGGCAAAAGCCGGACTCAACCTTCCTCACACCGTTATCAATTCCCCTGCCGATAGGGTATCATCCTTTGATTCGTGGCTTTCGGCGCGGTGCGCCATGGGGATGGCTGCGCTGAAACACCCGCCTGCAACCAACGGGGTTTGCAACTGCGGGGAAGGGCGCAGGCTGGGACAGCAAAGCGGAGATCGGACTATGGGGGAAGCGGCACCCAAGGACAATTCGATGGAAGAGATACTGGCTTCCATCCGGCGTATTATCAGTTCTGACGACGAGGCGCCTGCAACCGGCAGGAAAACGGCAGAAAAGGACATCGGCAAGACACCACCGTCTGCGCCCGCGGAGAGTGTTGCGGCCACGCCGCAGAAACCGCCGGCTGAATCGCAGATGGCGCCGCAAGCATCACAGCCTGCCGAGCCACAAGCATCCTTCCGGCCACAAGCTTCAACCCCCGCTCCTGCAGAAGGCGGGGTGGGAACCCTTGCCGGTCTGGCGCAGCAACTGCGCGGCACCAGGGGATTGGATTCCTCTGACGGCAAGTCTGATGCGCCTGCGCCGGAACCTGTTTCCGCCCAAATGAATCCAATCGAGGCGGATGTCATGGAGAGCGTGCAGTCTGACGCGGATGCCGAGCGCATCGGCAATTCCGGCATGGCCGGCGCAGATGCCGAACCCGGTGCGCCTTCGGGGGTAATCTCTGCCAGCAGTGCCCAGAACCTTGCCGACCTGGCGAAATCGATCAATGAGAAGATAGGCGCTGCCTCAAGGATGAGCGGTGGGCAATCGGAGATGGATGCCGATCCCGGCAATGCGGAGATGCAGGAACCTGATTCCGTGGTGGAGCCTTCAGCCGGAACATTGGCAGGCATCGCGGAAGCGGTTCAGACGGATTTTCGGGCTTCTGCCACTGAAGACACGGTTGCCGCTAAAGATGACACGGCCGATGAAGAAGTGGCTGCAGACGACGAAGCCCCCGCTGAACCGGTGGGCGAGAGCAAGGTAAGCGCCGAATACCAGCCGGTTGCCGGTGCTGACGGGCCGGAGGCCTTCCGCGAGGCGCTTGTTTCCCCATCCACGCAACAGGCGGTTTCGGGGTCCATGAACCGGCTGAAGCAGGCAGCCTCCGAACTTACCCAGGCACAGGTGGAAGCAACATTGCGGCCGCTGCTCAAGGAGTGGCTTGACGACAACCTTCCCGGCCTGGTCGAGCGCATGGTACAGCAGGAAATCGATCGCATCGCCGCGAAGTCCGATGGCGATGATGGGGGACAAACCCTGTCCGAGGACCGTCTGCTACAATCGAAATCTGCCTGAACTGCACCTTTGCCGACGCGCCTTCAGCCATTCGCGGATGCGGCCGCTGGCAAGCTGGAATGCAATTGCGAAATACGCTGCTGAGGCATCTATCCGCCGTATTCAGCCTGCATTGACGCACCTGCCACCAGCCGGTTGACTTGGCCAGCGGCAAGGCATTACACCCGGCTGCAATTCCACCCGATTTTTCAAAGCACAACGCGTCGGATCACCATGCTAGACAAAACCTATGATGCGGCAAGCGCGGAACCGCGCATTGCAAGGAAATGGGATGAGGCCGACGCCTTTGCGGCCGGTGCCGGAGCCCGTGAAGACGCCGAACCCTATTGCATCGTCATACCGCCACCCAATGTTACCGGCTCCCTGCACATGGGCCACGCGCTCAACAATACGCTGCAGGACATCCTTATCCGTTTCGAGCGCATGCGCGGCAAGGACGTTCTGTGGCAGCCGGGCATGGACCATGCCGGTATCGCCACCCAGATGGTGGTCGA